>CP104101.1 GCA_025163595.1 Phaeobacter sp. G2 | reverse complement strand
AGAACCAGATCAAAGTCATCTTCTACCTGTGCCAAAGCATTTCGGATACGAGTAAAGAATGGTTGGTCTGGGTTCGAATGAACGGCCGACTCAGTCTCAAACTCGGACAGCATCAAGCGGGACGGCGCAATCGAGAGCCCTGGAAAGTATGTCGGAACGACGACATCAGCCATGTTCACCGGCTCGTCGTAGCGGATCGCATCATAGACAGTCAGTCCATCGAACTCGATTTCAGGGCTGATCCCGCACATTGATGTGAGAGATCCCTGAGGATCCAGATCAACAACCAAGACCCGATATCCTCGAAGAGCAAAGTAGTGGGCGAGGTGGACGCTCGTCGTGCTCTTACTGGAACCGCCTTTGAAATTCATCAGCTGCCAAACTTGCAACTGCTCTTCTCCCGAGCGGCGAGGCAGATAACGGCCTTTCTTCCGAGAGCTCTTCTCTAGAACTTCGCGCGCGTCCCATATCTCTTGGGCTGTGTAGTAGCGTCGGCCACCCCGGATATCGTCAGGTTCAGGGATTGTGCCCTCAGCGTGAACCTTTCGCATGAACTGTCCGGATACCCCCAAGAGCTCAGCGGCCTCAGGTGCCGAAAAAGAGCGTAGCGTCTTCGTGTTGTCTGGGGCAAAAGCAGAGAGCAGATGTTCCCTGATGGCAGCGTTGAGCCGTTCGGAAATCTCCGTTGCAAGAGCCGAAGGGCGCTCATTTGCCAATGGTGTCACAGGAATCATCTGGTTGCCCCAATTTCGGAAATGTGGCCTTTTCCGCGCCACTTGGGGATAAAAGCAGTGATTCACGCGACTAAGTCAAGATTTTTCCTCTATATAGTGTCTATCAATGCTTGAAGAGACTATATCCACGGCCGCGATCTAGGTCGAGTTTACAGCTGTAAACGAATTGGCGGAGGTAAGCCCCCGCCAACTTTGGTCTCAGGCGGCGTCTTTTGGACCCCAGGGGATGATGGCCTGCAGGGACAGATCGTCCTGGTTCGCGGCCTTGCCGAGGTTGGCGTTGAAGCCGTGATCGCGGATGGTCAGCGTGTAGTAGTCAGCGCCGGTCTCCTTGTTCTGCTTCTTCCAGATGCCGCCGCACTCGACCAGCTTGCCGCGCGGGGAGCGGCCGAGGACGCGGTGCGTGGGGGCCATCGGGTTCGCGCTCGCGACGGGTTCGACCGTGATGTCCAGGTCAAAGGTCAGCGTCGAGATGGAGCCGACGCCCTTGGCGGTTTCGATATCGGCGCTGGTGAATTTGATGCAGTTCGTGGTCATTGCTCTTCTCCTTGTTTGCGTTGCAATGATGGTCACCTTGCAGCTGGCCAAGGCCCGGCCACACCGAAGGCGAAGCGTAGCGGAGAGGGGCAGGCGCCGGTCTTTTTGGTCCGCGCGGAATGACCCGCAGGGTCAGGGGAAAAAGATCGGCGACAACCTTTGTGGACGCGACGACAGCTGCGACCAGCATGTCATGCAACTCAGACATCGGGAGAAGCGCGGTGGCCGCGAAGGAAGATGGGTCAACAGCCGAGGGAGATGCAGCTGAACTGCGGTCGATGCTGTACCCAACTTCTTGCCGGAGTGTATCCGACTGTTCGCACACTCTGGACCAAGACCCGGCCTCGACGCATCACCCCAAGGCCAAACGAACCAGGAAGTTGTTGCTGGTGCGCCATGGGCGACGCCGTTGGATAGGTGACTAGACAAACGCGCCAAGATCGGATGAGGCGTCAGACTCCGATGCGGACATTGAGAGTTTGCGCGGCGAATGGCGGCTCAGAGCCCACTTTACCGGATGTTGCGAAGCGACTGAATGTCCGCATTTCAAGATGCCGCAGCTTTGGTTATTGGGTGTGCTTTCAAAAACAACGCCAACGCTCCGGCCCCGACTGCCAACCAAACTGAGCCTGTCCAGACAAGGGTGTAGGTCTGTGTCGCGGTAAAGATATAGCCGCCAGCGAACGCACCCATTGCCCCGCCGAGGGCGTGGCCTGCAGAGATCAAACCCATAGCGAGACCCATCGTTTTGATCCCAACATGGCTCGCGACCAAACTGGCCGTGACGGGAACTGTCGAATAGTCGACCGCGCCAAACAGAACGGCGAACAAGAACAGCATTTCAATAGATGTTCCGGGAATGCTGCCGAGTAGGATGAATGTCAGCGCCCGCAGCATGTATATTGCTGCCAGCAACATCGGACGATTGACACGATCCGTGAGCCAACCGGCAGCTATCATGCCGATGAGGTTGACGAGGGACAGCAAACCATAGGCGGTTGCACTTGGAATGGGTGGAAATCCACAGAATGCCGCAAAGGGCAGCAAATGTGTTTCAACGACGCCAGTCGTCGTAAACCCACAAATCAGAAAGCTCCAAAACAGGAGATGAAAGGCAGGCTGTCGTACAATGGAGGTGAAGTCCTGCCGCATTGTTGATGGGTCGTCTTTTCGCCCTTCGGCTTCGTTTGATGACATATCTGGTCGCATGCTCATCCGAATGCATGGGATCAACGCGAGGCTCGCAAGCGATAAGGCACCAAAGCTCCAGCGCCAGCTTGCAAATGCCAATAGCGCTGCGATCAAAGGGACGATCAGAAATTGACCACCCGTCGCACCTGATGTGCCAATCCCTGTCGCCAGCCCCTGATTGTCGGAAAAGATGCGGGTGACTGCCGTGGCCACAACATGGGTCGCGACAATTCCAAAGCCGATGGCACAGAACCCGGCAAAGCCGATGACGAACATCAGCTTGCCGTTCATTAGTGCCACGATTGCACAGCCGACCCCTAGCAATCCCATGCCCAGGTTGAGTGTGAACTGCGATCCGCGACGATCCACCAAGCGCCCTGCAAATGGGGCAACAATAGCCATAATCAAGAGCGCTGCCGCTCCGACGCTAGAGATATAACTACTGGTCCACCCGAACTCGGTTTGCCAAACAGGCATGATCAATCCAAGGGCGGCTCGGCTGGAGAAGGCGAGCGACAGTGCCAGGAACCCGAAGATGACAACGGTCCAGTTCTGGCGTGGTTGGGCGGATGTGGTTGCTGACATGGTGTATCTCCTTGTCCTCGCGAAATGCCACGTAACTTGCGTTTTGACGAACGAGAAACTGGTCAAATAACTTTAGCTGATCTAAAGTGATGAATGGCACTTCGCATCCAGGACCTCTACACATTCCACGTCGTCGCACGCGCAGGCGCAATGCAGGACGCCGCGCACGAACTTGGCGTGACGCCGGGTGCGATCAGTCAACGCATCAGTGCAGTCGAGGAGCGCCACGGGGTACGTCTCTTCACCCGTAGTAAAAATGGAATCGCACTCACGACGGCAGGTCTTGCGCTTCAATCAGACGTCAGTAGGGCGTTCTCGACGATTGAAGCAGCTCACGAAAAACACTTTGTTGGTCTCGGTCACAAGCTGCGGATCACCACATCGGCGACTTTTGCCCATTCCATGCTTGTTTCCAGTCTAGGGCGGTTTGCAGAGGCGCATTCAGCAATCAAAGTTTCGGTCGAAACCGAAGACCGATTGGTGAACCTCAGGTCAGAACCCGTTGATCTGGCGATCCGCCATGGTCTTGGCGACTATCCGGGACTGCAGTCCGAATGGCTATGTTCTCCAGAGCTGATGCTTGTCGCCAGTCCCAAGCTCTTGGACCGCCTTGGCCCGCTTGAAAACCCATCTGACTGTCTGCGGTATAGTTTATTGCCCGATGCCACAGGTAAGGATTGGTCGATCTGGTTTGAGGCGCAGGGCATTGAGGCCAGCGGCGCGACCTACGGCACACAATACGGCAACGACTTTTTAACGGTTAAGGCAGTGATCGACGGTCAGGGATTGGCATTGTTGAATGATGTCTACGTGAACGAGGGCTTGGCTTCAGGGCAGTTGGTGCGCGCATTGGGTGCCGCATGGCCGACCGCCTTTGCATATTATGCTGTCGCACTTGCCGAGAAGTTTGAAAGACCGGCAGTCTCAACCTTTGTCAAATGGCTCAAAAAGGACCTGGACTCATAGTTCGTTCTAAAGCTGCCTTTGGAGCAGCCGCAGCGAATGGCAGCTCTGTCCCGCAGTCCGGTCATTGCCACTACTCAGATCCGATGTCCGCATTCGAACCGCTACGTCGGAATGTACCAGGGCCTAAGCCCCGATCCTCTTGATGCGGATTCCGAGCTTGCGGGCCTTGTCGACGATGTTCTCGGTGATGCCCGAACCGGGCGTGGCAATCAGACCCTGTGGCATGGTTTCGAGCATCTTGTCGTTGCGCTTGAAGGGGGCGGCCTTGCCGTGGCTCTTCCAGTCGGGCTTGAAGACCACTTGGGTAACGCCACGGGTATCTGCCCAGCGGGCCGCGATCATCTCGGCACCTTTGGGCGTACCGCCGTGCAGCAGCACCATGTCGGGATATTTCGCAAGGGTGGCATCGAGGACGGACCAGATCAGGTCGTAGGCCTGATAGTCCCCGCCCGAGAACGCGATCCGCGTGCCTTCGGGGCAGTGTACCTCTGTCTCCTTGCGGCGCTTGGCCGAAAGATAGGCCCGGCTGTCCACCACGGCGGAGGTCAGGCCGCGATGCGAGACGCGTGAACCGGTGCGGGGCAGCCAAGGCGAACCGGTGGCGGCCGAGAAGTGGTCCACGGCCAGATCGCGCATCTGTTCGAAGGCGTCACGATGGTCCCAGAGCTTGAGCCCGATCATCTGGAGGCGCTCGAGCTCGACCGAGGCGACCTCGGAGCCGTCCTGTACGCCCAAACTTTCCCGGACCTCGAATTCGTTGTCGTCCAGGAGCTTCTGGATATGGGCAAGCCGGCGATGGAAGATCGAGGTCAGGGACCAGAGCATCTCTTCGAGATTGTCTTCCAACTGGCTACCGTTGAGAAGGCCGATGGTGGTGTCGAAGAGGGTCGCCATGGCGAGCTCGACCTCATCAGGTTGGGGCAGGGGGCGGTGATCGGTCTCGCCGGGTCCCGGTGTTGCGCCGTGAAGTGCGAGGTGGTCGAGGATGGCGGAGGTCACGCCGGTCTCCTCTTGGATGTCTGTCTGATGGGGCATTGTCTGGTTCCTCTGTTTGATCTGACCCAATTTGGATGGGGCGATATCAGGACCAGCGGCGACCGGGCCGCATCCGTCAGGATCGGAGCGCAGCGGAGAATGCGCCCAGGGCCGGAAAATTGGTCCCGCGAGGAATGGCCCGAAGGGGCAGGGGAATTTTCTGGTGCGGGGCGCATTGCTGCCCGGGCGAGGGGCGCTCTGCCCCGACCCGCCGGTCCATCGCTCCCCTTATCCAAACGGGATCAGAGCAAGCCCGCGGAACCTTTGTCCTGTCGGACATCCCCAGGGAGGTTGGCGGTCAGTCGTCCTCGATCTCCAGACCTTGTACTTTCATGGCCCCTAACAGAGACCAGCGCAGCGCATCTCTGCCAAATGCCCGCAGATCGTCGTTGAAATCCCCCATGGCCAGCACGAGATCACCGCAGGCAATTTCAAGAGATTCCAGTTGGTTACGCAATCTCCTTGATGCGTTACATCCAGCTTCGTCATTGTCCCGCGCGATCCAGATGCGCGTGATGCCCGGCGGCGGGATGAAGAGGCCGAGATGGGTGGCGGTGAGACAGGAGGCGAGATCGAATTCTGGCAGGGCGGTTCCGACCGAGAGGGTGTTCTCGAGACCTTCCGCGACGATGAGATCAGTGCGCCCGGTGCCGGACCAGAAGCGGATGGCATGGCCGTGCAGCTGTCCGAGGATCCGCTTCGGGCTCTCGATCTCGGCCAAACCGCCGGTGGAGGGGTCGAGATAGACCCTTGCGCATCCGGTGATCTGGCCGCGATTGTCGGTGATCTTCGCGAGCAGGGCAGGGGCCCTTTGCGGCAGATCAGGGTCGTCCTCGCCCGGCCGCAGGAAGACCCGCGGGTGATAGCGGAGGGCCGGGCCAAGCCGTGTGATGCTGCGCCCTTGCAGATAGGTGGCGGCCAAGGTGCCAAGGACCGGCTTGCCAGCGGCAAAGAGCTTCCGCGCCCGCGCGATGCGTTTGCTGGAGGCTGCATCCGGGCGCTCAGCCTTTCGAGTAGAACGAGACTCGGCAGGGCAGGGGGCTTCGCCGAGGAAGGATCGAGCCTCCCTCAGCGTTTCCTTGAGCGTCACCGATCCAAGCCGTTCCTGCAGCAGGTCGATCAGGTCGCCATATTCACCCGTCGCGAAATCTTGCCAGGACCCGGCCTTGCGACCACCTTCCGCCTGGAGGCGGACGGCGAGGCTCCGACCCTTTGCGCCCGAGGTATCGCCAACCTGCCAATAGTTGCCCTGCTTGCGCCCCTCGGGAAAATACTGGCGGCAGAAACCCTCGGCCCGGTCTGCCAGATCGGCCGAGAGGTCTGCGATACTGCGCCGCGCGCTCATACGGCGGCATCCGCGGCGTTGGCGCCAACCGGATGCGCGGCGAGCACGCGAGCCAGCGCCTCGGTGCCATCCACCGGGATGAACACCCGCGTCTTCCACTGGATCACCTCGGTGAAACAGCCCAAGGCTTTCAAACCGGGCAAGGCCGAACCCGACGCACCGATGAGTTCGAGCCTTGATTGTCCCATGACCAGCGACCGGCGCAGCTGATAGCCACCGAGCAGGCTGAGGGTCGTCTTCGCGTCCATGACCGCTGCGAAGACCTCTTGCGGCGTCATCTCGATCTGACAATCGAGCCCGAGCCGCGCGTAGACGTTCAGGAGTTGCTCCTGGCTGACCAGACGGCCGATGGCGCGTTCTCCATCCTCGGTCTGCAGGCGGTAGATGCGCATGTTGTCGGCGGGCAGCCGATCCCAGATCGGCAGAAGGAGGCCGCAGATCAGCGTGATCTTCGAGGTGGTGAACTCCGGCACGGCGTCGACCTCGGCCTGCCAGAGCTGTTCGAACATCGCGTCATCGACCTCTACCCAATGCGATTTTGAGAACTCAGAGAGCGCGAAGAGCTCGGTCGCCATTGGCCGCAGCAGTTTCACCCGCAGGATCGGCACGCCATCCTCGTCCATGAAGGCCGGCGCCTTCACCATCAGGGCCGCGCGTTTAGAGGTCTTGTTCCAGCACAGCGTCGCGCCTTTTGTGTCGGCGCAGATGGCTTTCACGCGGGGCAGGGTCAGCGGGTCGTTGCGATCCGTGCGCTCCACGGTCAGGGCGGTGGCCGTTGCCCCCGTCGCCTCATGCTCGAAAATCACTTTGCGATCAACAATCTCGAATTTTTCCGCGCGCAGGGTCTCTAGCCCGACATCGAGCGTTCCCGCCTGGCGCGCATCTTCGATGATGGCCGAGAGGAATCCGCCAAAAGCTTCGAAAATTGCGTCCTGCATGTCGATGCGGAGCGCGAGACAGCGGTTCAGGAACTGCTGGATCGGCGGCAGGTTTTCCTTCATCGTGCCATCCGCCTCATCGAGCGTCAGCCCAGTTATCTCCTGGAATTTGGCGTAGGAGCAGGCCTCGATCTTGCCCGCGCGCAGCTTGTAGAAGAACTGCCGCAGCGCCGCCCGCGCATAGGGGCTCTCGAGGTTGTCCTCGGCGCGGAACATGTTCTGACCCCCGGTCTCGCGCTGCCCCTTGGTGATGGCCCCGAGCGTGTCGAGGCGGCGCGCGATGGTGGAGAGAAACCGCTTCTCACCCTTCACGTCTGTGGCAACGGGGCGGAAGAGCGGCGGCTGCGCCTGGTTGGTGCGGTTGGTGCGCCCCAGCCCCTGGATCGCATTGTCTGCCTTCCAGCCGGGCTCCAGCAGATAGTGAACGCGGAGGCGCTGGTTCTTCGCACCAAGATCGGCATGGTAGCTGCGCCCAGTGCCACCGGCATCGGAGAAGATCAGGATGCGCTTGGCGTCGTCCATGAAGGCCTGCGTCTCGCCAAGGTTGGAGGAGGCAGGACGGTTTTCGACCTTGAGCCGCCCCTCACGCGTTTTTACGATGCGCCGCTTGCGTCCGGTGACCTCGGCCACCGCCTCCCCGCCGAAATGCCAGAGGATCTGGTCGAGCGCGCCCTGCACCGGGGCGAGCGCACCAAGATGCTCGACAAGATCATCCCGCCGCCGCTCCGCCTCGCGGCAGATGATGGGATTGCCGTCGCCATCGAGGGCGGGGCGGGAACGCAGATCGCCGTTCTCGTCGGTGTAAGGCTCGAAAAGCTGCGTCGGGAAGGAATGCATCAGATAGTCCATGATGTTTTCCCTGGGCGTAAAATCGACCTGCAGATCGTCCCACTCCGAGGGAGGGATCTCTTCAAGGCGACGTTCCATCACCGCCTCGCTGGTCGAGACCACCTGAATCACGGCCGAATGCCCCGCCGCCAGGTTCGCTTCGATCGCGTGGATGAGCGAGGGGCATTTCATGGCGGTGATGAGATGGTTGAAGAAGCGCTGCTTGTTGCTCTCAAACGCCGAGCGCGCGGCGGATTTCGCCTGGGGGTTCAGCGTACCGGTCTCGGAGGAAATACCCGAGGCCTGAAGGGCGGCCTCCAAGTTGGTGTGGATGATCTGGTAGGCGTCGGCATAGCTGTCATAGATCGCGACCTGGGCGGGCGTCAGCTCATGCACCAGCATTTCGTATTCGACCCCGGCATAGGAGAGGGACCGCGCCAGATAGAGCCCGAGCGCCTTCAGGTCGCGCGAGATCATCTCCATGGCAGCAATGCCACCGGCTTCCATCGCGGCGACGAACTCGGCGCGGGTCACAAAAGGGAAATCGCCTGTGCCCCAAAGGCCGAGGCGGGAGGCGTAGGCGAGATTGCTAACGACTGTTGCCCCAGTGGCCGAGACGTAGAGGACGCGCGCGTCGGGCACGGCGTTCTGCAGCGCGAGGCCCGCAAGGCCCTGCTGGGACGCCTTTTTGTCGCCACGGTCGGATTTTTCGCCGGCGGCGTTCGCCATGGCGTGGCTTTCATCGAAAGCGATCACCCCATCGAACCCCTCACCGAGCCAGGACGTCACCTGGTCGAGGCGCGAAGCCTTCCCGTCGCGTTCGGCCGAGCGCAGGGTGGCATAGGTGACGAAGAGGATGCCCTCTGGGAGACGGATATCGCCCCCCTGGCGGAATTTCGAGAGCGGCACGATATCGCTTTCACGCCCCCCAAGCGCCATCCAGTCGCGTCGCGCATCCTCGATGAGCTTGTCGCTCTTCGAGACCCAGACCGAGCGGCGACGCCCCTGCAGCCAGTTGTCGAGGATGATACCCGCGACCTGCCGCCCCTTGCCGCAGCCGGTGCCATCACCCAGGAACCAGCCCTTGCGCAGGCGAAAGGCACCGTTGTCGCCCTCAGACGACGCCATCGGCTGGCCTTCGATCTCGCCGCGCTTGAACCAGCCCTTCAGGTGCGTCTCGTGGGCATTGCCCGCATAGATGACGCTTTCAAGCTGCGGCGCAGAGAGGAGACCGTCCGCGACGAGGGTCTTCGGCAGCATTGGGCGGTAGGTCGGGACAGGCGGCGGGACAGAGGCCATGGCCGCGGATTGCACGAGTGCGGTCGGATGAGCGGCCGCGCCGTCGATCCGGATCGATTGCAGGTCATAGGCTTCGTAGACCGTATCCTGCAGCGCGCCCTCTGGTTCGCTCCAGACTCTCGGCAGGTAGTCGAGCGGGGCCGTGTCGATGTCGTCAAAGGGATGCTTGGCGCGTTCTTCGGCGAGGGCGCGGGTTTCCTGGCGGGCGGCGTTGCGCAGGGCATGCAGGTTGGTGCGGGTCGGGCGAGGTGGCACCGAAAGAGCGGCGCCAGTGGGGCAGGGCGGGGGGCTGCGGCGCGCGGGACAATGGGTGAGCACCGCGGAGAGAAGATCACCCGTGGTCGCGCAGAGCGGATGATAGGCGGCCTCGATGTCGATAGGTGCGGTCCCTTGTTCGCCCCCCACTCGCTTGTCGATCACCGTAAGCCGCGTGTCGATCGTGGTGCCGTGTCGCGCGAAGACCTTGCCGTCGATCGCAGCGGAAAACACGACATCGGCGCTTTGGCCGATCTGCTGAAACGTCGACTGGAAACTCTTGGTGGACGGGCGAAAGCTCTCGCCGGTGATGACGACAAGGCGCCCGCCCGGAGCAAGACGTGCCAGCGCGGACAGAACATGCTGACTGGTGGCCTGCCGGAACCGGCCTTCGACATGGTTCGCAGCCGAAAACGGCGGATTCATCACCACGACCGTGGGTGTGAGCGACCGGTCTAGCCGGTCGTCGATCGACGCGGCATCGTGGGCTGAAACGGTGGCATCGGGGAACAGTTCACCCAACAAAGCGTGGCGGGTCTCCGCAAGCTCATTCAGCGCCAACCGCACGCCTGCGATCCGGGCGAAAATTGCCAGCATGCCGGTGCCCGCCGAAGGCTCGACCACCAGATCGTCAACGCGGAACCCCGCAGCTTGGGCGACAATGGCCGCGAGGGGCAGGGGGGTTGAGAATTGTTGCAGACGCACGCTGTCTTCAGAACGCCGCGTGTGCGACGGAGCCAAACCGGCGAGGCGCTCGATCATCGAGAGAAATGCCTGAGGCGAGGTTGCCTGGCGTTGCATCAGCGCGCCGTAGCGCGAAAGCATCTGGATCTGCGCGATCTCTGCGGCGTCATAGGCGTCTTTCCAGACCCAGGCGCCGTTGGCGTCACTGGCGCCGAAAGCATCCTCCATCGCGGCGCGGAGGGCGGCGGCGTCGATCGCTTTGCCCGCCTCGAACTGGGGGACGAGGGCAGTTGCAGCCCGCATCAGGTGTTGAGCGGAGCGCGAGGTATCTGGCAGGGCTGGGGCTTCGGACTCGATCTCAAGCGGGACGGAATGGGGGTGAGCGTTCATCGGCAATCTCCGAGGTTGAGGGTTGGCCCCAAGCCCCGCGCGCACTCTCTCACCCGGGAGGGGTCACCCCTCCCGCCCTGTCTTTCGCTCTTTCATGGCAAAGCCCCGCTGCGCAATGACCCGGTGTCAGGTCGGCCGCAAATGGCGCGGCACGTCCATGGATTGATGCAGGACCCGGATCACGAATATCCTGTCCGAATCCACCTCGTAGAAAACGAGGTGCCGTCCCGTGATCAGTTTACGCGCACCCTGCAAGAGATCGGAACACTCCGACCCCATTTGCGGGTTAGCGATGAGCCCCTTCAGGGCACGCTCGATGTCGTCAAGATAGCGGTCCGCCTGTGCCTCGCCCCACTGCCCATGTGTCTCGACCCAGATATCGACGAGGTCGGATTTTGCCGCCTGGGAGTGATGGATTTCACGCATCAGAAGCGCCGGAGCGGCTCCGCGCTTCGCGCTTGATCGCGTCCATGTCGAGCGGGCCAGCATCACCGGATTGTTTGCCCTCCATCAATGCAACGCGAAGCCGCGCCCGCTGACCTTCCTGCTCTTCCATCAGGCGCAAAGAGGCGCGGATCAGCTCGCTGGTTGACCCGTAGCGCCCCTCCTTCAGCATCAGGGCAATGAATTCGTCCCAATGGGGGCCAAGTGTGACGCTTGTGCTTGCCATGCTCACCTCCGAAATACGCATGAATAACATATATGAGTACTTCACGCATTTCAACTCGGAGGTGGGCTTGCGCCCAGTTCTTCGGCGGCGACGGCTCTGGATCTCGCCTGTAAAACGAGATGGTCTACAAACGCTCGTGCCTCGGACAGGCAGTCCAGCTCATAGTCGCCGAAGAAGCCCCAGCAGGCGTCGAGCTCCTCGCCGTCACGCTCGATGACATAGCCATAGACCCGCCCGCCAAGATAGGCGTCGTAGCTGACGATTTCAGCGCGCAGGATGTCGGCTGCCTTTTCCCGCAGTGCCTTGGTGACGCGCTTCACATCGAACTCCTTCCGAACCGCCTCAAGCAACACATAGACGTAACCGGCCTGGCCGGAATCCCACGGGCAGTGGAACCCGATGGTGTTCATCGCGAGGCCGGAATGGTCATAGAGAAACACCGGCAGAAGGATCGCCTTGCGCTCGGCGCGCTCGCGCAACTGGTCCATTGAGAGATCACACTGATCCGAGACACCCGCGAGATCGCGCAGAAACGACTCGGGGCTTGCGAAATGGTGGCTTTCGCCCAGCCGGTATCTCCGATGCCAGCAGATCAGCGTGCCGAGGTTCGACCACTCCCGTGGGCTTTCGGGATCGGGGTCATGGAAAATCTTGATGGTGTGGCCGTGATAGGCCTCCTCATAGACAGGGTCGTGCATGTCGATGTCCTTTCTTGGAACGAAATCGACTCGCCAGGCCGATTGGGCGCAGGCGAGTCGATCTGGTTGTGATGAGTTGGTTGGTGAGGTTGCCGCCCGTCGGATCAGGCGGCGGCGCGGTTCTGGCGGTGCTGAACGTGTTCGACCGAGACCTTCAGCAGCCATTCCTCGAAGCCGAGAATGGTCTGGTGATTTGCCACCGCGTGGCTCCAGACCGCGCGCGGATCGCTGCCGATCTGCGTCGGGTCGTTGTCGATCCGGCCGTTGGCCATCCACGGTTCCGGTTGGATGCGTCCAAGCCAGTCGGCCAGCGACGGGATGCGCCCTTGGCAGTCTTCGCGCACATGTTGTTCGCCGATCCAGCGGATCGGCACGACCCGGCCCGCGCTGTTGGTCAGGCTTCGCCCAAACAAACGCTCAGCTTCGAAGATCCCGAGCGTGTGGTGCCGATGTGCTCGGTGGGTGAAAAGTGCGAGGTGTTCCTTAGATGAGTCGAACCAATCGTGCACATATTGGTAATCATCTGGAACACCTCCGAACTTTCGGGCCGAGCTTTCGGCGTGGTGGAGGGGATGTGCCATATCAAAGCCCCTCATGTTCGGTGGTATTGGTCGCGATGTAGCGGTTCGAATGACTGACATCGATGTTGTCAGTCGCGAGCACCCAGGTCAGTTCGCCATAGCCACCTTCGTTGTTCTCGAACCCGGGGCTGAGCGCATAGGCGAAGTCCCAGCCGAAATCTTCGACCCGGCGGCGCAACTCTTCTGAGAGAGAGATCGTGTCTGGCGTCACGACGACATCTTCGATATTGCCGGAATCGCCGTAGCCTTCGTATTGCACCTCGATCTTCGTCACGCCGACGGCACGCAGTTCGGAGAGAAGGGCCACGCGGGTCACAACCCTCTGTTCGGCGGCGCGTTTCTGGGCTTCCAGCATCTGCGCGTAAAAATCATTCACTTGTGTCATGTCTTCGATCCTTTGGAATTGAGGGAAGGGGAGGGCGACCTTTGCATCAGATCGCCCAGGAGGTTTCCTGCGGGGGGCTTCAAGCCGCGGCGTCGCCGCGTTCGTCACCCGTCCGGTCAACCAGGTTGAAATACAGATTCTCAGTCGCGCGCTTGAACCCCGGCGGTTTGCGCGGGGCGAGGCAGCGCACTGAGGCACTGCAGCTCTCGCCATGCTCCATCGCGAACTGCGTCACTTGGTCGATCAGGTCGTCCATGCCCGCGGCCTGGATGCGCTTTTCCGGGTAATTCGCCATCATCTGGAACTGTGTGACGACGAAGGCGCCGTCGCGGTGCGCGGGATAGAGGGTGATCTGATAGTCGAGTGTCTTGGCCATCTCTGGTCTCCTGCGGCGGGCGGAACGCGACCATCGCGCCCCATGGAAACCCGCCAGCGCGAAAGGACCGCCCTTTGTGCAAGGGCGATCCGAGGTGATGTTGAAGAAGAGGGGCGTCAGTATTCTGACGGCAGAAGCAGGGTCAGGACGCGGCGGGTTTGCGCGGGATCGGATGGCTCGGGAGAGCCATATTGATAGTCGACGTCGTACAAATCGAGCTTGAACCAGGTCGTGGTCCCGTCGAAGTCGATGACCCCCATCTCGTGCCAACCATGGGGGTCACTGTCAGCGTTGAACGCGTCAAACGAAGCGACGCGGCGGGTGAGAGCGAGCTGGGCGTCCGGCCCTAGTGCTGCAACACCACGGGTCATGACAAACTGGCCCTGCGGCGCATCGGCGACGGGGGTGGTCCTGAGAATGGAGCGACGAAAGGCATCATTTTGCCCGGCGATCAATTCGGTTTCCTTGACGGGATCGATATCGAGTGTGGTGGTCATGAGAATTCTCCGGGACGGGCCAGCCGATCAGACACCGGCTGCGTGAAACCCGTCAGCGGGAAAGGGCCGCCCTCTGCGCGAGGACGGCCCAAGGCTTAGGTCATGATCGGATCGGTTTTCGCCGCGTCAGGCCGCATCCTCGCTCAGGAAGGCGGGCAAGGACGACGGTTCATTGCTCTCAGCGTCGCTCAGAGAATCTTCGGCGGACAGATCTCCCTCCTCGGTCTCCGGCGCAGCGCCTGCCGTGTCGGCACCAGCCTCCGTCGCACCGGCAAACACCATCCCGTCGGGCAGCCACCGCGTCGTCTTTGCAACCGTCGCGGCGTCGAAACCTTCCGTCTCGCTCGCCGCTTCTGCGAACGCCCGCTCCATCGCGGCCGCGATATCGCCCTTGCGTTCGCGATTGCGATCCTCGGCGTAGTCGTCACCGATCAGCTTGCGCGCCGTGGCCACCGCATGCCCCTTGTTGACCCGACCCCAGTAGTTTTGGGCAGTCGGGCGCCAGCAGGCAGCCACATCAACATCGAGCCGCGCGCCGATCTCCTCGATGATCGGGGAAGGACGATTGTCGGAGGAAAGCTGGGGTTTGACCGCGAGACCCGTCGCCCAGGCGAAAAGCGCCTGCTTGTCCGCAATGGGCAACGCCGACATCGTCCGGAAGTCCTCGGGTTTCTGAAGCTTCATCCAGTCCGTGGCGAGGTCTTGTTCCAGCGCCTCGAGCATTTTTTGGGCGACGGTGTCCGCGTGCAGCACTTCGCGGTCTTGCGCCTGGAAGGGCCGGATCGAGATGTCGAGTGCCTCGTTGCCGTAGGACCGCCCCAAAGCCTGTTCGCAGAGCGCGTAGAGCATCGCATCGAAGGCCACCTCGAAATCAGCCGCCAGATGCGCCCTGAGGATGTGCTGGCGCGTGGCACGCAGATCATCCGCCAGGCTCGCCGAAATGCCGTCCGCCTTGCGCAACGTGGCCGCGGGGTCAGAGGTCGGCACTGGCGTGGAGGACGTCGGCGGCGTCACATGTGGGCGGGCGGGGGAGGAGGCATCACCCGCATCAGCACTATCTTCGTCCGGCATGGCCGCAGCAGGGATATCTTCTGGCCGCACCAGGCCTTTCTCGACACGTAGCGCACCGTCATGACCGATGGTCAGAACCACGCCCGCAATGGCGCGATCTGCGTCCGCGAAAGGTTGCCGCTCGCGCTGCAGGGCTTCGATCTCGCGCAAACGCGGCTCGATGGCGTAGTATTCTTCGGTCTCGGCGTCGGTCCAATCCTCGCCGTCATTCTGCGCCGCCAATTCCTCTTCGCGGGCGATGAGATGCTCTTCCTCGGCGAGCAGATCGGGATCGGGTTCGATATCCTGCGGATAGACACGCCCGAAACTGCGAAACGCCCCGTAATCCACAGAGAGATGCACCTCGACCCATTTCCATGTCCCTTCAAAGGGTTTGGCCGCGGCCTGCAGCTTCTCGATGGCGAGACGCTCGAGGAGCTCAGGGTTTTCCATATGGGCGCTGGCGCGATCGTCGAAGAGGTCGCGCAGCAGAACGCCTCCCGCCGCCTCATAGGCTTCGATGCCGACGAAACGCCCCAAGGCCGAGTTCGCAGAATGCGCGGTCTCGGTCAGTTGGCGTTTGATGCTTTGCGGGTGGATGTGATAGCCGCCCTTCACCGCGTTCCAGACCGCCAGTTGCCGATCGTGGTCGTCGGTCAGCGTAAACGCCATCACGCATTCGAGGGTCAGATCCCCCGCGCGAAATCGCTCGATGATTTCGGGCGCGACACGGGCGAGTTTCAGCCGACGGCGTACCAGGTCGACGGAGACACCGAATTTCAGCGCAATTTCGTCCTCGCTGCGCCCTTCGCCAATCATCTTGTCGAAAGCTTCGAACTGGTCCGCCGGATGCATGGCTGCGCGCTGAAGGTTTTCTGTGGCGGAGGTGAGGATGGCGTTGCGTTCGTCCTCGACGAGGCAGGGCACCGGGTGGTCTGCGGGGATCACACCGTCCTCGGCCAGCTGTTTCAGCGATTTGAGGCGACGGCCACCGGCGTCAACAGCAAAACGTGTCTCTGACAGCGCATGAACCACTAGGTTCTGTTTGATGCCTGTCTCGCGGATGCTGGCGAGGAGTTCGGCGTCGTCGCTAGCGCTCGCGGCGACTTTGCGGACGTTGAGTTGGCTCGGCTCCAGCTGGTCGAGCGGGATCATCCGGATGTCGGCGGCGCCGTCAGGCGCAGCCGATCCGGCGGTTTCGGTTTTCTTTGAGGTGGCGGGTTTCGAACGCGTCGTGGTTTTGGTCTTGGCCATGGTCAGGATCCTTGTCGCGCCGGACCCGGAAGAGGCTCTCTCTTTCCTTTCAAGCCCGGCACACGGGCTTCCCTTTCTCTGGCTCTTTGCAATTGCGAAACACGTCAGCAATCGACCGTTTGTAAACGAATGCAAGAGAGTGCTCTCTCGTCGTGCTGGTGCAGAACCCCTTGGTTTCCTTATCCTGAACGCGATCAGAGAGGTTCCTCCGGCAGTCGCCCGCGAATACTATGTAAAGAGCATGGGCAATGGCCACAAAATCTCTTGGGTAATGTGCATAAAGGTGGTATTTTGCACACATGACGCCGCAAGCATCTACTTTTAGTGATGATTTCGATGACCCTCTCATCATTACCGAGGGGGATGAGGAGGCTCACGAAGAAGACCTCTGGTTTCTGCCCGGGCCGCTCGAAGAGGAACCGGATGATCTGCCTCCCGGGCCGCGGGCGGAACCGCCTGATACCGTAGTCATCGAAGATTGGGCAAAGGCAGAGGGTGCTCATACTGCGCGGCTGGCAAAGGTGGCTGGACGCCTGGGTGCTCTGGATGACCGGTTGCTGCGCGGCCCGGAGGGCTGGCGGCACAGACTGGCTCTAATAGAGGCGGCGGATCTCAGCTGGTTCGCAGGCGATCGTGTGAGCCCCGATCGGCTGGCGCTTTGGATATCCATGCGTTTGTCTGGAGTGCAGGATGACTCGGAAGCACTGGCCCGGGCCGGATGGGCCGTGCGACGCCTGACAAGTGGTCCGGAGCCAATGGTAGATTTGGCGTCCTTCCTGGATCGGCGTGATCCTGAGAAGTTCGAGGACAATGCCGAGCGCTTTGACGAGCGTGCAGGGAGCTGGCTGGACGTGATGACAGCAGCGGTTGACCTCCACCCGATCACGAGCGCTTGCATGGGGTTTCACCTCTGGAGTCTGGCTGGCCTCGGCCAATATGGAGACCGTATTGAGGCCGCTGTAACTGCTGGTAGGATCGCGGCCAGCGACGGCAATGGAGCCATCTTTGCGCCGCTGGCCATGGGCGGGGCAGGGGGGCTGCGGGCCTCGGGCGTGCCACCTGAACGCTTGGCCCGCTGGTTGGACGGGATGAACAGCGCGATACTAACGGCGATGCGGCATTTGGATTTGGTTGAGACTTGGACGGTTCAGGCAGAGGGCGAACTGGCGAAACTATCAGGCAAGACGCCTCCTGCTTTGCTAACTCTCTTCGCGGAATGGCCTCTGGTGTCCGCGCCGATGGCTGAGACTCAGATCGGTGCCAGTCGCGCGGCGATGCAACGAAACCTCGCGTGGATGGAAAAGAAAGGCTTGATCCGCGAGGTTACAGGGCAGGGGCGGTTCCGGATGTGGCGGATTGCAGCTTAGTATCTGCCGGGTGACGGCTCAAAAACGTATAAGCAAGCATATGTTAAGTTGGCTCTTGGCCAAGAGTGCGCATGACTCGGGCGCACCTGGGACGAATACTTCTCGGGCGAAAGCGGCGCGCCTAAGACCCGCAGCAAGAGTTAAGTCCGCTATCCGCGTCGGACCCGGGGTCATGCCAGCCAAGTTCGCAGAACGTCAGAAGGCCGCAAGCATGTGGACTAGGCCTTTTTCGATGTTCTTCCACGGCTTCTTGCCCACGGTATGTAAGAACCAACATCTGGTACCGCAGATATTTTTCGTAAAGAACTGCATGAAGCGACAACAGATTTTGTGACCCACAGGCCTGGATCAAGGACTTATGGAACTCCCAGTCATATCGGAATCAGGATCGGAGCGACCACGCCCTGCGCCAATGGCTGCGGGAACTGGCGAATAAACGTCGCCGGTTCGGATATCGTAGTTAGGGCATCCTTTTGGCCAGAGAGGGTTTTGAAGTGAACCATTAGAAGCTTTTCCGTCTCTATCGCGAGGAAGGGCTGGCCGTGCGCCGCAGGTGATCACGCAAACGCGCACTGGGTACGCGCAGGCCCATCCTAGTGCCGGATCGCGCCAATCAGCGTTGGTCGTTGGACTTCGTGTCCGATGCCTTTGCTAATGGCCAAAGGTTCCGTGTGTTGTGCATCGTGGATGACTGCACGCGCGAAGCCTTGGCGGCCACTGTGGTGGATCGCTCACTGTCAGGTGAGCGGATGATCCGCGAACTGGATGACCTGATCGGGAGGCTGGGTCAGTTGACTTTCTGACCCACGATCAGATCAAAGCGATGACAACGGCCGACCGTATCGTCAACCTCGGCACTCGTCAGGGGTATGTTACCCCCTGGATCACGACGTCAGCGGAAAAGCGCCCTTAGGGGTGCCACAGCCTCTTGCCAGCTGTCACGCGCTTCTAGCCGGTCGATCCAACTCGCAACTCCTGGGTACTGGTCCAGTAAAATCCCCGCTTGATCGCGATACATGAAGGTGGTCGCAAGATAGAAGTCGGCAAGGCTGAGTGCGCCTGCGATCCAGTCCTTGCCGTCGAGTCCGGTTTCCAGAACGGCAAGGAACTGATCTGTGGCTTTTCGTTCCGCTTCGACCACGGTCGGATCGGGATCGCCCATGCCGAATTTCTCTTTGAGAAACAGCTCAAAGGACAATTTCTGCATCGCCGGGCCAAGGTGGATCGCTTGCCACCAGGTCCATTGATCGACGAGGGACCGCGCCTTGCGGCCCTCAGGATAGAGGCCCGCCTCGGGCCGAAGCCCCGCCAGATAGGCACAAATTGCCCGGGATTCCCAAAGCACGAAATTCCCGTCCTCCAAAACGGGCACCTTTGCATTGGGATTGCGAGCGAGAAATTCCGCCGCGCGGTTGTCCCCGGCCCGGATGTCGACCTGGACGATTTCGAGGTCCACGCCCAGTTCGTGTGCCACCGCCCGCACACGCAGCGCATTGGGCGAGAAATTCGCGTTGTAGAGTTTCATGATTTTGTCCGCCTCTATAGTTACTGCGGCGCCCGAAGAAGCACCGCCCGGTTTTCGGTCAGGAAATCGGTAACCGACTGTCCGGACTTGCCGGTGAGCGTCTTGAGATCGTCGCTGGCCACATCAAGGTAGCCTTCGGCGATTGCCTGGTCGAAAGAGACGAAAACACGCGCCATGAACTCGGGCAGGCCATTTGCGATCATCGCCTGCACCATGTCTTCGGCCGGCATCGGAACGTAGGGGATGTCCTTGCCGGCGATGTCCGACAAAAGCGCCGCGATATCGGCCTGGCCGGTGGATTCGGGCCCGGTGATGTCCAGGACCTCGCGGTCGGTCGCATTCATCAGCGCGGCAGCGGCGGCGCGGGCGCAGTCGGCGCGCGTGACGTAACTCGCCCGTCCGTCCCCTGCCGCGGCAAAGAGCTGCCCCATGTCGATCGCCTGCGGTCCGCTCATAAGCAACAGATCCGTGTAAAGGTTGTTGCGAAGGATCGTGTAGCTGGCGCCGCTTTGCTCGATCAGCTTCTCGGTATTCTGATGATCCTTGCTGAAAGTGATGGGGCTTTCGGGTACCGGGCTGGCAAGCGAGGTATAGACGATGTGGGCGATACCCGCCTCGCGTGCGGCGGTGATCGCATTGGAATGAGCCGCGAGCCGTTTGCCCGGCTCCAGATCCTCGGTGGAGATGATCAGGATCCGCTTGCCGCCCGCGATGGCCGGACCCAGTGTTTCGGGCGCGTTGAAATCGCCTTGGCGAACATCCACCCCCTTGTCCCTGAACTCGGCGAGTTTGTCGGCGTTGCGCGTGACCGCGATGATCGGACCGGCGCCCGCCTCGATCAGTTGATCGATTACCTGGCGTCCAAGCTGGCCGGAGGCGCCTGTGACGATAAATGGTCCGTTCTGAAAGCTTGCCATGGGCGTATTCCTGTTCTTTGAGAGAGAGTCAGCCGTGGATGTGAACCTGCGCGGGGTTGGCCAGCTTGCCGCGGGCGAAGTCCCAGCTCGTTGTCAGGATTTTGATCATGACGTCGACCTCTGACCCATCGCGCGGCGCAAAGGCCATGACGGCATTTGCCGGGATGTGTCCGGCCGACGCCATCGGGTGCGGTTCGCCCCAGCCGTTGGCGATGAGTTCCTCGACCGCCGCCAGAGGCAGCATCATGTGCGACGAACCGTCATAGGAGGGATGCACATGGGCAAATTCGCGTCCGATCATGAAGGCTTCACGCGGGCCGCAGGCATGCGCCACCGGCAAGACCAGTGCTTCGGCGCCGGGCACCGAGATGCCCGACCGGCAGCGCTCGACGAAGGGCAGGGCGAAGGCCTTCTCCTTGAACAATGCGTGGATCTCTGCCGAGGAGGTCTGCGACACCTGCTCATGCGGGGCGCAATCGGTGGTGTCGGGGCGCGGGCCCTGCCGCGGGGGAAGTTCGAAGCTCATGGTTGGTCCTATCCAAATCTAAACGCGCTTTCGACCGCGCCCAACACGTCATCTTCGAGGGTCTTCTCCCCCCGATCCGCAAGCGCGGCCCCGGCCACGACGTGCAACGGGATCAGATGTTCCTCGCGCGGATTGGCGTCGCGGGCGCCGGGCGCCTGATCCCACTCGGCCAGCATGGCATGGCGCACTGCGGGGTCCTCATGGGTCACCGCACTCGTGAGCCATCGGTCAAAGTCTCCGCCGTTCACCGGGCGGTCCGGTCCGCCCCTCATCGCCCGCATCATCTTGCCCATGTTGTGATAGGTATTGCCGGATCCGATGATCAGCACCCCTTCGTCGCGCAAGGGCGCCAACGCGCGACCGACGGCAAGATGCGCCTCGGGGTCGAGATCGTCGCGCAGGCTCAATTGGACGGTGGGGATGTCGGCCTCAGGAAAAGCCACCTTTAGTGGAACGAATACCCCGTGATCGAAGCCACGCACAGCGTCGGCCCCGGTCTGGAACCCCGCGCCTTCCAGAAGTGCGCGTACGCGGGTCGCCAGCGCGGGCTCGCCCGGCGCGGGCCAGGTCAGCTGATAGGTATGCTGCGGAAATCCCTGATAGTCGAACAGCAGAGGCGGGGCGGGGTTGGTCTGCAAGGTAAAGACCCGCTCTTCCCAATGGCCCGAGATCACGAGGAGCGCCTTGGGCCTTGCCGGCAGGCTCGCAGGCAAGTCCTCAAGGAATTTGCGGTGCCGATCCCAGGCGTCAGGCGGGTTCCAGTCCATGAAGAAACAGGGGCCACCCCCATGGGGAACAAACACTGTCGGCTGCTTTTCAGTCATGTTGTCGTCCCTTTGTACCCCAAAGTCCGAGGCTATGGGCGGCGCCGTGGCAACTCCGCAGCAGATCAGGTTGGCGCTGCCGGAACTGCCGGTGCATAGGCCGACTTGACCGCACGCACGCGATTGGCGGTCAGCCACGAGATGATCAGGAATACCCAGGTCGCCAGCGCCGGCGGCCAACCCGGATCGCCTGCGCCCACATGCGCCCCGAAGGCGAGCACCAGATGCCAGAACATTGCCGCATAGGCCCAATCTGCCAGCACCGCCGAAGGGCGGCAGAGGATCACAACCGCACCGACGATCTTCAAAATTGCGAGTGGCCAGATGATGTATGTGGGATAGCCCAACACCTCGCGATACATGCCCGCGACCATGTCGTGGGATGAGATGTAGAAGGCCGCCGCACCCAGATAGACCAGCGCCACAAGGCCGGTCGCGATCCAGTAGACATATTTTGCCACGTTGTCACTCACTGCCGCTCTCCCGGTTTTCGGCGGGTTGTTAGGCTGCCGTTTTCCATATAGTATCATTAGGTGCCTTGCTTCATCAGTTAAAGTAGGCACTTAAAAGTAACTTACTTTCGTGGACTGCGAGGGCTATCCAAAATGAAAAGCGTCCAACCAGCTTCCTGCCCGATGGAGGCGCTGCTGCGTGTCATCACGGGACCTTGGACGATTTATATCCTTTGGGTTCTGTCCGAACAGGGTCCACAGCGTTTCGGCGCGACCAAACGGCTGGTGCCTGGAATTTCCACCCGGGTCCTGACTGAGAGGCTGAGAATGCTGGAACATGCCGGCGTGGTCTGGCGCGAGCAGGCCATGACCATCCCGCCCGCTGTCACATACGGGCTGACTGAACGCGGCGCGGAGCTGCGCGGTGTGCTGGACACCCTTGGATCCATTGCGCGCCGCTGGGAGGCAGAGGGTGCTTTCGACGGGACAGCACGCTCGGCGGAATGATAACGTCCGTCCTGTTCGCGGAGTAATCCCGCGCCAGAAAGCACCGCGAACGGAGCACGGCCCGAAGCTCATGACGGATTGAAAGCCGCGTTGGGTATGCCTGACAGGCGGCACTCACTCCGCACGATCCGCCCAGGTTTGCGACTTGCCGGCACGTAAAAATCAATCTACTGTACCGACTAGACGGTACAGTCAAGTTTGAAATCCCGCAATGCTGCACAGGACAGGAAGAACGAGATGCGCGAGAGAAAAATGGCCGAGGTTTTGTTCGGCGCGCGCGAGGTCTTCTTCCGGTGCGGTTATGAAGGCGCCACCGTCGATGCCATTGCCGCCGAAGGGAAAGTGTCGAAGGCAACAATGTATTCGTATTACCCGACCAAGGAGCAGCTGTTTCTGAGCGTCGTGGAATCCGAATGCGGTCGGCTTGCGGAAGAGATCCTCCGACCCTTGTCCGCAGGTCCCGAGCCGCGCGCCCAGTTGGAAAAACTTGCCCTGCGCATGATCGATCTCGTTCTGGACGAAACCTACATCCGCCTTCTGCGGACGTGTATCGGTGCCACCGAGATGCTTCCCGAGGTCGGGGAGGTGTATTTTCGTGCCGGACCGAAACGGGCACGCGAACTCATCAGTAAAGTTCTGGAACGCCTTTCCCGGGAAGGCGCGCTTGAGATCGACAACCCCCCGCGTGTTGCGGATCACTTCATACATCTTTGCGTTTCTGGACTGTTGATGCCACGCCTGCTGGCCGTGCAAAGAACAGTCGAGCGGGACAAGCATGCGGCCGATGCAGTCACTGCATTCCTGCGACTCTACGGGAGCGGACATAGAGTAGAGCTCTGAACTGACCTTGCTTTCCGACAACGGGGCAGTGCTCCAAATCTCTCAATAAAATTGCCGAATGGACAGTGAATAATGACCATACAATCCAAAATGCAGGCAAAGAATGCGTCACCAAGGATCCTCGGCGCTGCGCGGGCAATTGCGCACAGAGAGGGCGCGGGAAAGATTACGATCGACGCCGTCGCGCGTGAGGCCGATCTCAGTAAAGGCGGGGTCTTATACAATTTTCCGACCAAGAGAGCGCTTCTTGCCGGGCTGCTTGATGAGATGCTCGCAGAACATCGCGAACGCCTGGCATCAGTCCCGGAAGATCGCAGATCCCGCACCCTGCGTGGGCACCTGGAAGCAATCGTGCAAGCCAGAGCCGTCGATGACGACCTCTCGATGGCGATTCTCGCGGCTGCCGCGTCAGATCCGCGGCTGCTCGATCCGCTACGGGCTGAACTGACCGGCGACCTTGAGCGTATCCTGTCCGACACACAAGACACTCCGGGTGCTATGGTTGTCGTCCTAGCGATCCAGGGACTTCGGTTCCAGAAACTTCTGGGCCTTCCCGACGGTGGCGCGGATCTCAGGGGACGCGTCATCGAGCAATTGAGGGCCATGATTAATGAACTCGAATAGAGAGACACGAAGTTTGAAGCGGATCGTTTTTGTTATTGCGGTAGCGGCCGTGTCGGCCGTTGCCGTCCCGTTTGTTTCGCCGTTCCTGACCGATGTGCTGGCCCAGACCGCGACGGACACCCTGGAGGCAGAAGTCGATACAAGGCCTGCAGCGAACGTGGAGCGACCAGTCACGGTCGAAGTGACCCGTGCGCTCAATCGCGTCGTAAGTCAGTCTCGCACCGTTGCAGGCCGCGTCGAACCTGCTCGAACGGTGGACCTTGCGTTTCAGATACCCGGGCAGATCATTCGCCTTGAGGTTGAGCCCGGCGACACGATTCGCGAGGGCGAGGTGATCGCGGAGCTCGACCAAATCGATTTCGAACTCGCCGTCGACCGGGCTCAGGCGTCCTACGACCTGGCGAATTCCGAACTTGCGCGCGCCTCGGACCTCGCCGATCGTGACGTGGCGTCCGACGCGCGCCTCGACACGGCCCGCGCGCAGTTCGTCCAGGCAGAAGTCGCGCTCCGCGAGGCAGAGCGGCGCCTGTCCCAAACGAAAATCGTCGCGCCATTCGACGCGATTGTGGCGCGCACCTTCGTTGAAGAATACGTCAACGTCACGTCGGCCGCGCCTGTCGCGCGTCTACAGGATGTCAGCGAGATGCGGCTGGTGATCTCCCTGCCAGAGGAACTTGCGGCCATTGCCCGGTCGGCACCCGATGCCTTCGAGATCGTTGCAACTTTTCCGGCTGTTCCGGGTTACACCGCGCCTCTGGTGCTTCGCTCGTTTGCGACCGATGCCGACCGGACGGCGCAGACCTACGACGTGGAACTTGCGATCACGGGTGATATCGACTCGCGTCTTCTGCCCGGGATGACTGCGGATGTGCGCATCGCCATCGCCGCAGAAGCAGATCCCCCGCAATCAGTGATCGTTCCGGTTTCGGCGGTGGATACGACGAGCCGAACCGAACCGTCCATCTGGATCTACGAAGAAACGTCCGGCCAGGTCACGCGCAGGGCGGTCCGTCTGGGTCTTCCGATCGACAACGAGATTGTCGTTCTGGATGGCCTGAAGGGCAACGAATTGGTTGTTTCCGGTGGCTGGTGGCGGCTCAGGGACAATCAGACCGTGACAGTTTCGGGGCTCTGATCCCGTTCTTTTTGACAGGACAAGAATAGAACCATGGCACTCAGCATCTCACGAGCGAGCATCGAGCGTCCTGTGGCGGTCTGGCTCACCATCATCTTTTGTCTCCTCGGCGGCTATTGGGGGCTGAACACGGTCGGTCGCCTTGAAGACCCGAGCTTCACGCTCAAAACGGCGCTCATCTTCGTACCGTATCCCGGCGCCACGGCTCTGGAGGTTGAAGAGGAGGTCGCCGACGTCGTCGAAAATGCGCTGCAGCAAATGAAGCAGCTCGACCGGGTGGAATCGAAGTCGATGCCGGGCATGGCGCAGATCACCGTCGAGATCGAGATGACCTATGGCCCGGACGAGATCCCGCAGGTTTGGGACGAAATGCGCCGCCGCATCAGCGACGTGGAGGGGGACCTTCCCGCAGGGGCGCTACCGCCCATCATCAATGACGATTTCGGCGACGTCTATGGCATGTTCTATGCGGTAACGACCGAAGGTCTGAGCCCATCGGAGCAGAGGGATTTGGCCACGACGCTCCGGCTCGGACTGGTCACTGTCGATGGCGTCGCCAAGGTCGAGGTTCAGGGCCTCTCCGAAGAGGTAATTACCATCTCGATCCCGTCTGCACGCCTCGAGATGCTGGGCCTTCCGCCGACCCAGATCCTGGGCATTCTCGCAGACGAAAACCAGGTGTTCACCAACGGCGAGATCACCGAGGGCCCTGCCCGGATCGGCCTATCGGTTCCGCCGGGCTATATTAGCCCCGAAGGGATAGAGGAGCTGCGGCTGGGCACGGCCGGAAATGTCGGCCAGATCGCTGTCAGCGACATCGCCAGCGTGACCCGCGAGGCGGCCGAACAGCCTAGCCAGATCATCCGGCAGAACGGCACGGCGGCATTTACCTTTGGCGTTTCCGCGTTGACGGACCAAAACGTGGTCGAAGTCGGTCAGGCGGTTTCAGCACGGCTTCAACGGCTCAAGTTGGGGCTTCCTGAAGGTGTCGAGATCATTCCGATCTACGAGCAGCATGTCGTGGTGGACGAATCCGTTTCAAGCTTTCTCGTCAGCCTCGGACAGTCGGTCGCGATCGTGGTCGGTGCGCTGATGCTGACCATGGGTTGGCGCGCAGGCCTCGTGGTGGGCGCGACCCTCGGGCTCACCGTTTTCTCTACACTGTTCTTCATGTCAGTGTTCGGGATACAGATGGAGCGGATCAGCCTGGGCGCCCTGATCATCGCGATGGGGATGCTGGTCGACAACGCCATCGTCATCACAGAAGGGATGGTGATCGGCATGGCGCGAGGAAAAAGCGCAGAAGACGCTGCTGCCGAGACCGAAAGCGCCACGTCAATCCCCTTGCTGGGGGCGACCGTTATCGGGATCATGGCGTTTTCCGGTATCGGGCTGTCGCCTGACGCCACGGGCGAGTTTCTGTTTTCGCTTTTCGCGGTGATCGCCATCTCGCTGCTAACAAGCTGGGTCCTGGCAGTCACGGTGACGCCGTATCTCGGCAAGCTGCTGCTCAAGACCCCCAAAAACATTTCGGATAATCCCTACAAGGGCGTGTTCTACGCGACATATCGCGGGATTTTGTGGATGGCGCTGCGCGTCCGCATCCCGGTTGTTCTGACGATCATTGGCATCACCGTTTGGTCCGTTATGGCTTTCGGACAGGTCAAGCAGGCCTTCTTCCCCGCCTCGAACACGCCGATTTTCTACGTTGAGTTCCAGATGCCGCAGGGAACCGATATCAACACGACCGACGAAGAGATGCAGCGGCTCGAGCGGATTCTCATGGATGAGGATGCCGTAACCGGGGTAACGGCCCTCGTCGGGCGCGGGGCAAGCCGATTCATGCTGACATACAACCCCGAGCAGGCGGATGCCAGCTATGGCCAACTCATCGTCCGGGTTGCGGACGCCGCGACGATCGCGACGATCGCGACGATCGCGAGCAGACTTAACCAGGACTTGCCCGCCGAATTCCCCCACGCTCTGATCCGTGTCGAAGAGATCGTGTTCGGACCGCCCTCCGGTGCCGATGTTGCAGTTCGTTTTTCGGGACCCGATCCGGTCATCCTGCGCCAGCTCGCGGATGATGCGATGAGGATTTACGAGGAGGCAGGAACCATCACCAATCCGCGCACCAATTGGCGGCAGCGTGAGATCCTCGTCGAACCCATCGTCGATGAGGCACGAATGCGGCTGGCTGGCGCAACGCGTGGAGCGATCGCGGATACCATCCGCTATGGAACGTCCGGACTGCGCGTTGGCGACCTACGCGAGGACGACGTGTTGATTCCAATCCATCTCCGGCTTCCCGAGAGCGAACGCGACGGAGTTGACCGCCTTCGTGACCTATCGGTGTGGTCCGATGGGGCAGGGTCCTATGTACCCATGGCCAACCTTGTCGAAAGGTTCGACCCCCGTCTTGTCGAGGCACTCATTCACCGGCGCGACCGGGAGCGGACGATCACCGCTCTCGGCGGTGCCCGCAGCGATCTCACCGCGGATGAGGCCTTCCGAAGCGTCCGCACCGAGATCGAATCCATCCCGCTTCCCGACGGTTATGCAATGGAATGGGGTGGCGAATTCGAAAGTGCGCAGATGGCTCAGGAGTCGCTTGGCAAGCAGCTTCCCCTAGGCTTCCTGGTCATGTTGACGATTTCGATTTTGATGTTCAACAAAGTCCGCCAACCGCTGATCCTGTGGCTCGTGGTGCCAATGTCCGTGACGGGCATGGTCCTGGGGTTGCTGTTCACCGGTCTGCCCTTCACATTTACGGCCCTGCTCGGCTTCCTGTCGCTTTCGGGAATGTTGATGAAGAACGCAATCGTTCTCATCGAAGAGATCGACTTTCTACGTGCACAGGGTGTGCCCGATTACAAGGCGGTGATCGACGGCTCAGTCAGCCGTCTTCGCCCTGTGGTGCTCGCCGCCGGCACGACGATCTTTGGCATGATTCCGCTTCTGCCCGATGCGTTTTTTGCCTCGATGGCGGTGACGATCATGGGCGGCCTCGCCTTTGCTTCGGTCCTGACGCTCGTCGCGGTTCCGGTGCTCTATGCGCTTCTGTTCCGGATACGGCCACCGAAACGGGACGCACAGTCGGACGGCCTAGCGGCGACCGCCTGACGCAACGATCCTCCCCAAAAATAGGATTTCGAGCCAATTTGAGGATAGCGGGATGGCCCAGAAAAAACAAAACCGGAGAGAATCGTCGCGAAGCTCCGGGAGTCCGACGATCCCAGGGCGGCTCGTGCGGAGTTTCGAAGTAGAGTCCATGGTCCAAACGGCGCAATTCAATAGCGCTCGTTGGATAACTGAAGCGTTTCGACTTTAGATTGATACATGGCTTATCGTTTCTCGCACTCAACCGAAGGGAGCAGAAAGAGACCAAATTATTCAATCTTAGATCGAAGCGCTGTAGCGTACTATTTTGCACTCTGCGGCATCAGACCCCCATTTCGCAATCTCAAGTCTTGAGGTTTGCCGTCCAGGAGGCTACTATTCTAACAAATGTTAGATTACTGGCGGCGAGAACGAATGCCTGGACCCCTTGATCACCTGAAAATCATCGAACTTGGCCACGTAATTGCCGGACCTTTTTCGGCAGCCTTGCTCTCGGATTTCGGTGCAGATGTCATCAAGATCGAGGCACCCAACCGAACGGATATGATGCGCGACCTCGGGCCCAAGGCAGAGGATGGAGCGGGCGTTTGGTGGAAGACGCTGGGCCGCAACAAGAAGATTCTGAGCCTAGACTGGAAGTCCGGCGAAGGCCGGGACATCCTGCGCAAATTGGTTGAAGGTGCCGATGTTCTTATCGAAAATTTCCGGCCGGGCGTGCTTGAACGTGCTGGTATCGGGCCGGAAACCCTTCATGAGTGGAACCCAGATCTGATTGTTCTGCGCGTTTCGGGTTACGGACAGGAAGGTCCGATGCGGGACGTACCTGCGTTTGGTCGTGCGGCAGAAGCCATGAGTGGTTTAGCACATCTGACCGGTTTCCCTGACGGGCCGCCGATGCACCCCGGATTTCCGGCGGCCGACAGCACGACAGGCCTGATGGGCGCATTGGGAATCATGATTGCGCTGTTTGCCCGCGAAAAGGGGATAGTACGGGGTCAGGTTGTCGATCTTGCGGTGTTCGAAGCGCTGCTTCGATTGATGGACTATCCTGTTCCCGCAATGACAGGTGCGAACCATTCACCGCGGCGCAACGGGCTGCGCCAGCCGATGGACTTTGCGCCGGGGGGCATGTTCCGCACGTCCGATGGGGTTTGGCTGACCGTCTCGGCAGGTAGCGCGGAAACTGCGCAACGCCTGATGCGCGCGGTCGGAGGGGACTCTTTGGCCGATGACCCGCGGTTCGAGACACTCGGCGAGATGTCGCAGCACATGGCGGTGGTCTTTGACGCGATCAATGATTTCGTCACGCAGCACACCGCTGAAGAAGTTGCGGCTGTATTCGCACGACATGATGCGGTTGCCTCTCGGGTGTTGAGCGTCGAGGAGATCACGACCAATGAGCAGATACGCCATCGCGGGGACATCGTATCGGTCGAGGGCGAGCAGACCCAGGTCATCGGTCCGATCCCGCATCTAAGCGCGACGCCCGGTGAACTTCGCTGGCTGGGACGACCGCCCGGCGCAGACAGCCGAAGTATTCTAAGCGATCTTGGTTTTGACGATGAGCAAATCTCTGCCCTTTGTGAGGCAGGACTCGTGAGACTGGAAGGCAAGGGGACGCCATGACATTTAGAATGACCACCGACCAACAGGAAATCCGCGACCAGATTCTGCGGATTTGTGCACAATTCGACGATGACTACTGGCTGGACCGGGATCGCAACGGTGGTTTTCCCCATGATTTGCACAGGGCAATGGCCGATGGCGGCTGGCTTGGCATCGCCATGCCTGAAGCGGTCGGCGGCGCCGGCCTGGGGATCACTGAAGCGACGATCATGATGCAGGCGATTGCTGAGTCAGGGGCTGGCGCGAGCGGGGCCTCGGCCATCCACATGAACATTTTCGGGCTCAACCCGGTGGTGAAGTTCGGGACCGATGAACAGCGCGCGCGCATGCTGAGCCCCCTGATCGCAGGTGATGAAAAGGCTTGTTTCGGCGTCACCGAACCGACGACGGGGCTGGATACCACAAAGCTGAAGACCATGGCGGTGCGACAGGGAGACAGGTATGTCGTGCATGGTCAGAAGGTCTGGATTTCGACCGCGCAGGTTGCCCACAAGATGCTGCTTCTGGCCAGAACAACGCGGCTTGAGGATGTGACTAACCCGACCGAAGGGCTGAGCCTGTTCTATACCGATCTCAACCGTAATTTCGTTGATGTGCGAGAGATCGAAAAGATGGGGCGCAAGGCTGTCGATTCGAACGAGGTCTTCATCGACGGGTTGCCGATACCTGCCGAAGACCTGATCGGAGAAGAGGGCAAAGGGTTTCGGCAAATTCTGCATGGGCTGAATCCAGAACGCATCCTTGTGGCGGGCGAATGCATCGGCATCGCACGCAACGCTCTGACCCGCGCGGCGCAATATGCCAATGAACGAGTGGTTTTCGACCGGCCCATCGGTCAGAATCAGGGCGTTCAGCATCCGCTCGCTCAGGCTTGGGCGCGGGTGGAATCGGCCAATCTCATGGTGATGCACGCCGCCGCCCTTTACGATTCGGGGGAGCCCTGCGGCATCGAGGCGAACGCAGCCAAGCTATTGGCCGCCGACGCCGCGGTTGAGGCGACCGAGGCCGCACAGATCACCTTTGGCGGATTCGGTTACGCAAAGGAATATCACGTGGAGCGTCTGGTCAGAGAAGCGCTCTTGTTCCGCATTGTACCTGTGACGCCGCAGATGTTGTTATCATTCATTGCTGAAAAAGCGCTAGGACTTCCAAAGTCTTACTGACCGCGAGACACGGATTGGGATAGCGCGTATTCCCTACTTGATTATTTTTCTAACGTCCGTTAGATTATCAGACAAAGCCCCGCAATAGGGGAAAAGGGAGGAGGCGTCATGAGTGAGACGCAGTTCGGGTCTTCGCGAGAAGACCTGTCAAAACGCACAACCGTTTACGCACATGATTTGTTCGCGGGCAAAACCGTCGTTGTAACCGGCGCAGGCGGAGGTTTGGGGCTGGCGATTGCGGCTCTGTTCGCCAGGCTGGGCGCCAATCTGGCGATCAATGGACGCAACGAGGAAAAGCTGGCCTCGGCCAAAGAGTACCTCGAGAGTTTTGGGGGCAGAGTTTTCGCCGTGCCCATGACCATCCGTGACCCTGAACAGGTCGAGGATTTTGTCGCTAAGACGAATCAGGAATTCGGCTCCATAGACGTTCTGGTGAACAATGCGGGGGGGCAGTTTCCACAGGCTGCGCTGGATTTTTCCCCGAAAGGCTGGACCGCCGTCATTGACACCAACCTCAACGGAACCTGGTGGATGATGCAATCCACGACGCGCCACTGGGTTGAGAACAAGCAACCGGGTTCCATCGTAAATATCGTGGCGGATATCTGGCGCGGGATGCCTGGCATCGCTCATACCTGTGCAGCTCGGGCGGGGGTGATTTACCTGTCCAAATCGGTGGCGGTGGAGTGGGCGCCGCATGATATCCGCGTGAACTGCGTGGCACCGGGTTGCTGCGAAAGCAACGGTTTCGGGAACTACCCTCCAGAGGGTGCCGCAACTTTCCAGGATTCCAATCCGATGCGGCACGCCGGGGACGAATGGGATGTCGCTGAAGGTGTTGTCTATATGGCGGCCAACTCAGGAAAGTTTGTTACCGGTGAAGTTCTGAACATCGACGGTGGGCAGCAATTGTGGGGGGACCCATGGCCAACGGGTCGACCGGACCATTTCCTGATTTCCTGATGAAAGCCATGAACCTTAATGGGGACAATAAGATCCAGATGACAACGAAGAATAAAATAGCAGTTGGTACCGATGGCGGGGCGCTTCTGGAGTGCAACGGGGTCGAACGACGGTTTGGCGGCATCGTTGCTGTCACCGGAGTTGATCTCGTCATTCGGCAAGGTGAAATCTTTGGGCTTGTCGGACCGAATGGTAGCGGCAAGACAACGCTAACGAACGCAATTACCGGGTTTTATCCGCCAAACGTAGGCACTGTCCGGCTGGCGGGAAAAGACATCACGGGCACAGCGCCTCATAAGGTTGCCAAGCTCGGGGTTGCGCGGACGTTCCAGAATCTTGCCCTTTTCAACGGGATGAGCGTTCTGGACAACATCCTGCTCGGGCGGCACATCCACATGAAACCGGGCGTCTTACGCACGGCGCTTTATTGGTGGGCGGCGCGGCATGAAGAGATCGAGAACCGTAAGATCGTCGAGGAGGTGATCGAGTTTCTACAGCTTGAAAGCATCCGACATGAGTTGGTCGATGGTCTTCCGATCGGGCTGAAAAAACGGGTCGAACTTGCGCGGGCATTGGTGGCCGAGCCGCAAATGTTGATACTCGATGAGCCGATGGCAGGCATGAATCAGGAAGAGAAGGGGTATATGTCCCGCTTCATTCTGGATGCCCGTGCCGAACGCGGCGTCAGCGTTCTGCTGATCGAGCATCATATGGATGTCATCACCGGCATCTGTGATCGGATGCTGGCGCTTAATTATGGCGAAATGATCGCCAGCGGCATCCCGAAGGACGTTGTAAAAGACCCGCGGGTCATCGAGGCATATATCGGAGGGTCGCATGACTGATTTGACGCAAAAACAGTCTTCGGGCGGCGATACGATTGGTGCACTGCTGGCGCAAAACGCGTCGCGCCACGGAAAGGATATCGCGCTTCGCGAAAAGGAACGCGGGATCTGGAAAGAAACCACTTGGGCGGAATACGCCGAAGAGGTGCTTGCCTGCGCGGCCGGACTTGAAAAAATCGGCGTAAAGCCGGGCAAGGCAGTACTTATTCTGGGCGATAACCGTGCACGGTTGTACGGCGGCATGCTGGCTGTTTCGTTGCTGGGCGCCTATGCAATGCCTGCCTATCCGGGCGCGACAATCGAAGAACTTCGGCACTTTCTTGGCGAAGTCGAAATCGTCGCGGCCATCGCCGAAGATCAGGAGCAGGTAGACAAGATCCTGGAACTGAAGGACGCGGGCGCCGAGGGTATCGACCACATCATTTATGATGAAGCGCGAGGCCTCGGATTCTATGAGGTTGAAGGGCTGATGTCCTGGGATCACCTGATCGAAGTCGGTCAGCACGATCTTAATGAAACCCCGGGCTTGCGCGAAGATCTCTTTGGTCGGGCAAAGCCCGGCGATCCGGCCATTTTCATGCATTCGTCAGGGACCACGGGAAAACCGAAAGGTATCGTTCTGAGTCAAAAGAACGTTCTTGCTGCGGCCAGGAACGGGCATGCAGCGGGTGCATTCGACGACAATGAGGAAATCCTCGCCTATCTGCCGATGGCCTGGGTGGGCGACTTCGCCATTACCGTCGCGGCGGCGCTGCTCTGCCGGTTCACCGTGAACGTGCCTGAACGTCAGGAAACCGTCGTTCGCGACATGCGCGAAATCGCTCCGACATTCTATCTGGCGGCGCCGAGAAGCTGGGACCAGATGCTGACGACGATCCAAGTGGGTATCGAGAACTCGACCCCGGTCAAAAAATGGCTGTACCATTTCTTCATGGACCGGGCGATTGCCGCCGAGACACGCAAGCTGAATGGCATTAGCGGCGGTGCACTAGAGCCTTTGGGCCGACTTTTGGGCGAGGCGATCGTTTTTGGTCCGATCAAGGACCAGTTCGGGATGAGTCGTCTGAAGAACGCGTTCACTGGCGGCGAAGCAATCGGCGAAGACACGTTTGTTTTCTACCGAGCCCTGGGAATCAAATTGCGCCAACTCTACGGCCAGACCGAAAATAGCGCGATCAATGCGATTCAGTCTCCGGGCGAGGTGCGCCTCCATACCGTTGGCAAACCCGCGCCTGGCGTCGAGGTGAAAATTGCCGAAGACGGAGAGATCCTGGTGCGTTCGGACAGCGTGTTTGAGGGGTACTTCAACAAACCCGAAGCGACCGCCGAAGCGCTTGAGGACGGGTGGCTGCATACCGGCGATGCCGGTTATCTGGAGAATGACGGACACCTGGTTGTTCTGGGCCGTGTCTCCGAGGTCATGCATACAGCCGGAGGCGAGCGTTATGTGCCAAACTACATTGAGAACCGGTTGAAGTTCAGCCCCTATATCAAGGATGCGGCTGTTATCGGTGCCGGCCTGGATGAATTGACCGCCATGGTCTGCGTGGATTTCGAGGCAGTGGGACACTGGGCCGAAGTGAACGGCGTGCCTTATGTGTCCTATTCCGATTTGTCGCAACGTGACGAGGTCGCGGCGCTGCTGCACGGGGCATTCGAACGGGTAAATAAGGCCGTCACAGAGCCGTTGCGCCTGCAACGCTTTGTCAGCCTGCCGAAGGAATTCGACCCGGACGATGGTGAGATCACGCGGACCCGAAAACTGCGACGCAAGGTTGTACAGGAACGCTATGCCGACGTGATCGCGGCGCTCTACGACGGTTCAAAAGATGTCCACGTAAGCGCGCAGGTGACTTACGAGACAGGGGAAATAGGGAAGGTCGAAAGAAGCCTTCCCATCAGGGAGGTATAAATGGATTGGGTCTTTCTATCTGAACTTGCGATCAATGGAGCCTTGACGGGTCTCTTGTATTCGCTCTTCGCTATCGGCCTCGTGCTGATCTACAAAGCGTCCTCGGTGCCCAATCTGTCGCAGGGTGGGCTGACAATGGTCGGGGCCTATGTGGTTCTTGCCCTTTCACATGACGCGGGTCTGCCGCTGTGGCTGGCCATTCCGCTTGCTGCGGTGATCATGTTCGGCCTGGGATTTGGCATTGAGCGTGTTGCCCTGCGCCGTCTCGCGGGCCGTCCGGTCGTCATGATCCTGATGCTGACACTTGGCCTGGACATCTTCCTGCGGGGGACAACACTTGCAATCTGGGGTGGGACATCCCGTTCGGTTGATTTGGGGGTCAGCTATGAACCGCTGTTCCTGGGCGACATCTTCGTCAGCCGCATCCATCTTGTCGGTGCCGGTGTTGCGCTCGCACTCTTTGTCGCCTTCATGCTGTTCTTCCGAACCCGGACCGGGATCAAGTTGCGGGCGATCGCGGATGATTACATGGCTTCGTGGTCGGTCGGCATTTCGGTTGAGCGCGGCGTAGGGTTGTCCTGGGCACTGGCATCAGTTGTTGCCGTCGCCGCAGGCGTCATCTGGGGCGAGATTCAGGGTGTCGATCAGGCGCTGTCGCTGTTGCTTCTGAAGGGTCTGACGGTGGCCGTTCTTGGTGGACTCGACAGTATCCTCGGCGCAGTGATCGCGGGCATCATTCTGGGCGTCGTCGAAAACGTTGGTGCCGATCTTCTGGATCCGCTTGTCGGAGGCGGAAGCCGCGAGCTTATCGTCGCCGCCGTGCTCATTCTTACGGTCATGATCCGTCCGCACGGGCTGTTCGGCCGTCACGACATCGAAAGGGTCTAAGGGATGTTTTATAGACTTTCCGGCGTCCATCACGCCAACTATGTATCCGATAGTCGTATCTTCAAGGTACCTGCTGACCGGAACCTGGCTGTATTCATCTTCCTGATTGGACTTGCCGCGCCATTCATCATACCGTCGCTCTACCTGAACAGTTACATGCTTCCGTGGCTGATCTGGACGGCCGCCGCCCTTGGACTTAACCTGGTGACAGGTTGGGCTGGCCAACTTCACTTGGGCTATGCTGCGGTCATGGCCGTCGGGGCGTATTCGGCGATCCACGCGGCGCGTTTCGGCGTGCCATGGGAATTCGCCCTGATCATTGGCGGGTTGACGTCATCTGTGATCGGCAGCCTGTTCGCCTTTGCCGCATTGCGGGTCAAGGGTCTCTATCTCGCACTCACGACTCTTGCGATGCAATTCGTGATGGACTGGGTTCTGACCCACTCGCCGGCGATTTCAGGGGGCTCGCACGCATCGCTCCAGTCACCAACTTTGGCGTTTCTTGGGCAGGATATTACCTCTGATACCGGTTTTTACTATGTCGCCTTCGGATGGTGTGTGTTGGTGACGATCTTCATGCTGAATCTCAAACGCACTGGGCTTGGTCGTGCCCTGGTCGCGGTACGCGAAAAAGACTTTGCTGCCGCGATCCTGGGTGTGAACAGTTTCTATTACAAGATCCTAGCCTTCGCGACTTCGTCTTTCATCGCGGGCGTCAGTGGTGCTTTGCTTGTCGCCACCTTCTTCTTTCTTGCCGCGCCGGAGCAGTTTTCGGTCACCGTATCTATCCAGGTTCTTGCGATGGTGATCGTTGGCGGCCTCGGCAGCGTAATCGGATCCTATTTCGGTGTTGCTCTGATCCTTCTTGTCCCCGGTTTGGTGAACGGTCTCGTCGTCACGGTGAGCGAGGGGCTTGGTATGCAGATCAATGTTGAAACGCTCGCTCACATCCCGAATGCGGTCTATGGCGCACTGATCGTCATTATCCTTCTGATCGAACCGCTCGGTTTGGGAAAACTCTACGGCAACATCAGAGACTATCTGATGGTCTGGCCCTTCGATCAGTTCAAGAAATAAGGGAAATGCCGATGCAAGAAAAAGTTGAAGCCGAGCACATTCTGTCCATGAACAGTGTCGAGGTGCTGTACGACAATGTAATGCTGGCGATCAAAGGTGTTTCGGTCAAGGTGCCAAAAGGCGAGATGATCGCGCTCTTGGGCTCGAACGGCGCGGGCAAAAGCACCACGTTGAAAGCGATCAGCGGTCTTCTGAAGGCAGAGCGCGGACGCATCAGCCGAGGTGAAATAACCTTCCAGGGAACAGAAATAACCGAAGTGCTCGCGCAAAACCGCGTCGGGATGGGTATCTGTCACGTCATCGAAGGGCGGCGGGTCTTTGAACACCTGACCCCCGACGAGAACCTGACCGCTGCTGCGCCGCGCGGAATGTCCCGATCGGCGCTGAATGCGGAAAAAGAAAAGATTTACGACTATTTCCCACGACTTGCCGAACGCCGCAATTCGCAAGCAGGCTATTTGTCTGGTGGCGAGCAACAGATGCTGGCCATCGGCAGGGCGCTGGTGACGCAGCCGAAACTGTTGATGCTCGACGAACCAAGTCTCGGCCTTGCCCCGTTCCTGGTCGAGGAAATCTTCGGCATCCTGCAAAAGATCAATCAGGAGGAGGGCGTATCCGTCCTGCTGGTGGAGCAGAACGCGCTGGCCGCTCTGGAGATTGTTTCGCAAGGGTATCTGATTGAGAACGGCCGCGTTGTCATGCACGGCACGGCCGAGGCGCTCAAATCCAACTCCGACATTCAGGAATTTTATCTAGGCGGCGGAGAGACCGACTTTCACAACGTCAAGCACTACAGCCGACGCAAACGTTGGTTGAGTTGAGGTACTAATCAGAAGTTGTTCAGGGAGGAACAAATGAAGAAATTTACCAAAGCGTTGGCTGTACTATCCATGTTCGGAGGAGCAGTGTTCAGCACCCAGGCGCTGGCCGAGCCATTCAAGATCGGCATCTGCTACGACCTCAGCAAAGCCTATACCTTTGCCACGCCGCAGGTTTCGCAGGCCGCGATGGACCTTGCCAAGCTCATCAACATGAAGGGCGGCATCGGTGGCGAACCGGTCGAAGTCATCGTGCGTGACCACGGGAACGAACCGCAGCGCGGAATCGAGTGCTACTCGAAACTCAGCCGCGAGGGCGTCTTTGTTTTCGATACCCTGTCCACTCCGGTGTCTCTGGCTATCCTGCCGCGGGCCATGGAAGACGGGCGTATCCTGATGCAGTCTCTTGTCGGGCGCGGCGATGCCGTTGATGGCACCGTCTTCGATTGGGTCTATCCGATCGGGCCGACCTATTGGGGACAGGCCGCCAACGATGTCGCCTACATCAAGCAATTGCATGACGGCGATCTGTCAGATGTGAAGGTCGGGTTTGTTTACTTCGATTATCCCTTCGGGCAGGAGCCGATCGAGATCCTGGAAACCCTGTCCGAGAAAGAGGGTTTCGAGCTTGAACTGTACCCCGTGCCACTGCCTGGCAGCGACCAGGCCGGCGTGTGGTCGAAGGTGCGCCGCGACAAGCCCGATCATGTGATCGTCTGGATGCTGGGCGGTGCCCATGTGGTTGCCTCGAAAGAGATGAAGCGCAATCGCATTCCGATGGACAAATACATCTCGGTCAACTGGCTGAACGAAGTCGATATCGCCAACATCGGTAAAGAGGCCGCCAAAGGTATCAAGCGCGGGACCAATGTCGTGGGCGGTCAGGATATTGCCCTGTATCAGGAAATCATGGCCGAGCTTTATGACAAGGGCGAGGGATCCGGCCCGATCGAGAAGACGCAGGACGTTTTCTACAACACCGGGCTGGCCATGTATTCGATCATGTTCGAAGCCGCGCGCAAGGCGGCGGAAGCCGAGGGGCTGCCGATCACTCCGACATCCTACAAGGCCGGACTGGAGTCGCTTGAGGGCTATGACGCGAACGGGCTGATGGCCCCCGTTACGGTGACGGCCGAAGATCATGGCGGCGGGGGCAAGACCCGTATCGAAATGTGGGACGGAGAGACTTGGGTGCCGCAAACCGACTGGATCTCTGCGTACACGGACGTTGTGTGGGGTGTGGTTAAAGAGAGTTCCGCGAAATACGAGCAGTGAAAGACTGGTAGCAGGAAGGGCGACGCTACGCGGGGCGGCAGCGGCGTTTACAAAGCGGTATCACCGCCCCAAACCAAACCAACGGGAGAGAGAAAACATGAAAGTCAAACAGCACATTAAGGCAGTGGTACTTGCTACTGCGCTGGCAGCAAGCGCGACTGTTGCCTCAGCGCAGGACAAGGAGCCGATCCGCTTCGGACTCTGCTTCGACCTCAGTAAATCCTACACGTTCATTTCGCCGCAGGTGGCCCAGGCCGCGCAGGACCTGGCGATGTACACCAACGAAAATGGCGGTATCGAAGGGCATCCGGTTGAAGTCATCATTCGCGATCACGGCAACGAACCGCAGCGCGGTGTGGAATGCTACGAGCAGCTCAAGCGCGAAGGCGTTTTCCTTTTCAATTTTCTGTCCACGCCGGTCACGAACGCGGTTCTGCCGCGTGCGATGAAGGACGGCAACGTGTTGATGCAGTCCTTTGTTGGCCGCGGTGACGCGGTGGACGGCGAAGTGTTCGAATGGGTTTTCCCGGTCGGTCCGACGTACTGGCAGCAGGCGGCAAATGACGTTGCCTTCATCAAGGGTCAGATGGGCGGTGACTTGAGCAAGGCGAAGATCGGGTTCATCTATCTGGATTATCCCTTTGGCCAGGAACCGATCGAGATCCTGAAAACGCTTTCCGAAAAGGAAGGGTTCGAACTGGAGCTGTATCCCGTGCCGCTTCCCGGGTCGGATCAGGCCGGCGCATGGAGCAAAATCCGCCGCGACAAGCCTGACTACGTGATCAGCTGGCTGCTGGCGGGCGGGCATGTGGTCGCCTCGAAGGAAATGCGCCGCAACCGTTTCCCGATCGACCGCTATCTGTCGGTGAACTGGCTGAACGAAGTTGATATCGCCAATATTGGCGCACAAGAGGCGAAAGGCATCCTGCGCGGGACCAACGTGGCCGGTGGCCAGGAAGTTCCGATCGTCAAGACGATGCTGGACACCTACTATGCCAATGGCAAGGGCAGCGGTCCCGAGAGCCTGGTGCGCGACGTGTACTACAACACGGGCATGGCGATCTACTCGGCCGGTTTCGAAGCCGCGCGGATCGCAATTACTGAAAACGGTTGGCCGATCACACCGGAAAGCATGAAGAATGCCTATGAATCGATCGAGGACTTCGATGGAAACGGCATCATGGCCCCGGTTACAGTGACCGACAAAGACCACGGTGGTGGCGGCAAGACTCGGGTCGAACAGTGGAATGGCGAAACCTGGGTTCCGCTGACCGACTGGAGCGCCGACTATCTCGACGTTGTTTGGGATGTCATCAAGCACAGCTCCGCGACGTTCACCGTCGAATAAGACAGAGCTTCCCCGCGGCAGACATGTCGCGGGGAAGCTTTCCGCAGTTAGATTGTCCCGAGAAAGCGAAGCAGGTATCATGAGCCCCATTGACGTGAAGATCGAAGACGGAATTGCGACCGTCTGTATCAACCGGCCCGAACGTAAAAACGCGCTTTCCGTGGCGGCGACGAACGGGCTGACCGATGCTTGGGAAAAGATCGAGGCGGATGACAGCGTTCGTGTGGCCATTCTGACTTCTGCCGATTGCGGCGTTTTCAGCGCCGGACTGGATCTGAAGGAAGCCACACAAATCGCACGCGACGAGGGTGTCGATATTCTGACCAAGATGCGCGACCCGTTTCACGAGACCATGCGCGCCTGCAAGAAACCGATCATCGCGGCGATGACAGGGTCGCTGATGGCGGGCGGCATGATGCTGACCTTGAATTGCGATCTGCGGGTCGGTCTCAAGGGGACCAAGGTCGGTATCACCGAAGTAAAGATCGGTCGTGGATCGCCTTGGGCATCGCCAGCATTGTCCATGCTGCCGCAGCCCATCCTTATGGAAATAGTTCTGACCGGCGACTTGATGCCGATCGAGCGCCTGCACGAATACGGGTTCACCAACTATATCGAAGACACTCCCGATGCTGTCCGCGCACGGGCCTTCGACCTTGCCAAACGCATTGCCAGCGCGGCCCCGCTGTCGGTTGTTGCCGCGAAAGGCAGTGTTCGCGCAACCATGGATCTGGGCTGTGCCGGTGGCCTGAAAGAGGGCAAGCGCCTGCACGAGGTGGTTTACGCCAGCAACGACGCGATTGAAGGCCCAAAGGCCTTTGCTGAAAAGCGAGCACCCGTCTGGACCGGGACCTGATGGAGACTTGAATGACTGAGCTTATTCGCCTGGACAGGGATGGCCCTGTCGGAATCCTGCGGTTTCTTCAGCCGACAAAACGCAACCCTTACAGCATCGGGTTCGTCGAAGAACTGGTGGCGCTTCTGCGCGAAGCCGAACGGGACGCTACGATCCGTGTCGTTGTCATGACCGGCGGCGATCATTTCAGCAGCGGCGGCGATCTTGTCGGGTTTCAGTCCGAGATCGCCAAAGGCGCGCGGGCGACGTCGGAAATGGTGGACCTGGTTCACGATGGCGGACGCGCGGCCTATCTGTTTCGCAAACCTCTGATTTCCGCGGTATGCGGCGTGGCTTTTGGCGCGGGCCTCAGCCTGGCCTTGTCGGCGGATATTGTCGTTGCCGCCGAAGATGCCCGGCTGTGCGAAGTATTTGCACGCGTCGGCGGTTGTCCCGACACGGGATCAAGCTGGCTGCTTCAGCAGCGCGCCGGTGCGGGCGTTGCCCGGATGCTTGTGCTCACGGGCCGTGAAATCGACGGGCGCACCGCCAGGGACCTGCGCGTTGTCGAAGAATGCGTGCCGGCCAACCAGGTCGAGGTACGGGCGCTGGAAATTGCCCGCGAGATTGCAACGCACCCGATGTTTGGCGTTCAGACCGCCAAGCGTGTGATGCGCGCCGCAGCCGAGTGCAGCTATCTCGAGGCGCTGGATATCGAGCGCGATGCCCAAAGCGTTTTGCTGTGCGCGCATGACTTTCCCGAGGCCATGAAAGCGTTTTCGGAAAAAAGAACTCCAGAATTCAAAGACCGTTAGCTCGGTTGAAACCTTATCGCAAAACTCAAGGAGACCACGCCAATGAAGGTACTCGTGCCTGTGAAGCGCGTGATCGACTACAACGTGAAGGTTCGTGTCAAAGCGGACGGAAGCGGTGTCGATCTGGCCAACGTTAAGATGTCGATGAACCCTTTCGACGAAATCGCCGTCGAAGAGGCGATTCGCCTGAAAGAGGCCGGCAAGGCCGAAGAAATCGTCGTGGTTTCCATTGGCGTCAAACAGGCGCAGGAAACCCTGCGCACTGCGCTGGCCATGGGTGCGGATCGTGCCATTCTGGTGGTTGCCGCCGATGATGTGCACACCGACATCGAGCCGCTGGCCGTCGCGAAAATCCTGGCCAAGGTGGTCGAGGAAGAGCAGCCCGGTCTGGTTCTGGCGGGCAAACAGGCCATTGACAACGACATGAACGCCACCGGCCAGATGCTGTCGGCGATCCTCGGTTGGAGCCAGGCGACCTTTGCCTCGGAAATGGGCATCGATGGCGACAGTGCCGTCGTGACCCGCGAAGTTGACGGCGGCCTGCAGACCATCAAGGTCAAGATGCCCGCGATCGTCACTGTGGACCTGCGCCTGAACGAGCCGCGCTATGCGTCGCTGCCCAACATCATGAAGGCCAAGAAAAAGCCGCTGGATGAGAAAACCGCCGATGATTACGGCGTTGATGTCACGCCGCGTCTGGAAATCGTCAAAACCTCCGAGCCCGCGGCACGCGCGGCCGGTATCATGGTCGGCTCGGTGGACGAGCTGGTCGCAAAACTCAAAGAAGCGGGGGCTGTGTAATGGCTGTTCTTCTTCTCGCAGAAGTCACCAATGGTGAACTGGCAATCGACGCAACCGCCAAGGCCGTGACCGCGGCCAAGGCCCTGGGCGATGTGACCGTTCTGTGCGCGGGCGCCTCTGCTGCTGCCGCAGGCGACGCCGCCGCCATGATCGACGGTGTGGCTAAGGTTCTGGTCGCCGAAGACGCATCGCTGGGTCACCGCATGGCGGAACCCACCGCCGCGCTGATCGTGTCGCTGGCCGGTGACTATTCGCACATCGTGGCACCCGCCACGACCGACGCCAAGAACGTCATGCCGCGCGTTGCTGCGCTGCTGGACGTGATGGTGATTTCGGACGCCTCTGGCGTTGTCGATGCAGACACGTTCGAACGCCCTATCTATGCCGGCAACGCCGTGCAAACCGTCAAATCTTTGGATACGACCAAGGTCATCACCTTCCGCACCTCGACCTTTGATGCCGCTGGCGAAGGCGGCTCGGCCGCAGTCGAAACCATCGGTGCTGCCGACAACCCCGGCCTGTCCGAATGGGTCGAAGACAAGGTTGCCGCATCGGACCGCCCCGAGCTGACCTCGGCCGGCGTGGTCGTGTCCGGTGGCCGTGGCGTCGGATCTGAAGAGGATTTTGCCCTGATCGAGAAGCTGGCTGACAAGCTGGGCGCCGCCGTTGGGGCTTCGCGCGCTGCTGTCGACTCGGGCTACGCCCCGAACGACTGGCAGGTGGGTCAAACCGGCAAGGTTGTTGCCCCCGAACTGTATGTCGCCGTTGGCATCTCGGGCGCCATCCAACACCTGGCTGGCATGAAGGACTCGAAGATCATCGTCGCGATCAACAAGGACGAAGAAGCACCGATTTTCCAGGTTGCTGACTTCGGCCTGGTCGCCGACCTGTTCGAGGCCGTCCCGGCCCTGACTGACGCACTGTAAATTGCGTCACATCAAATGCGAGAAGGCCCGCCATCCGGCGGGCCTTTTTGTATGCTCATCTTGTTACTAATTGAAAGGGAACCGCTTTTTTGAGGTGCCCATAGACTCTAATTCATATGGCTTCTATGGCTAGGGCAATCCCCTGCCCACCACCGATACACATGGTAATCAGCGCGCGTTTTGCGCCGGTACGCTCCAGCTCGTAGAGCGCTTTGACAAAGATTATGGCCCCCGACGCCCCGATAGGATGTCCGAGAGCAATTGCGCCGCCGTTGGGGTTCACCTTGTTGCCATCCAGACCAAGAGTTTTACTCACGGCCAAAGCCTGAGCCGCGAAGGCTTCGTTTGACTCGATGACGTCGAAATCAGAAATTGTCAGGCCTGTACGTTTCAAAAGTCCTTCGACAGCCGGAATTGGCCCGATTCCCATGATGTCCGGGCGTACTCCTGCAACATGATATCCAAGCAGGCGTGCGCGCGGTTTCAACCCTGCATCTGATGCAGCATCTGCCGTGGCCAGCACAACTGCGGCGGCCCCATCATTGAGACCCGAAGCATTCCCCGCCGTCACGGTGCCATCCTTCTGGAAGGCCGGACGCAGTTTGCCGAGCATTTCAACTGTGCTCGCCTTGGGGTGTTCATCGGTGTCAAAAGAAGCAGTGTTGCGTTTGACCTTGACCTCGACGGGAACGATCTGGGATTTGAAATACCCCTCTTTGAGCGCGTTCAGAGCGCGCTCCTGGCTTTGAAGGGCAAACGCATCCTGAGCTTCGCGCGTGATGTCGTATTCGGCGGCGACGTTTTCCGCTGTTACGCCCATATGCCCGGTGCCAAACGGACAGTTCAACGCGCCGAGCATCATGTCAGTTGCACCCGTGTCACCCATTTTCTGCCCCCAGCGAATGGCTGGCACGATATAGGGCGAGCGGCTCATGCTTTCGCTGCCACCGGCAAGAGCCATTGTTGCATCACCCAGCATCAGCGACTGCGCCGCTGACACAATAGCCTGTAGCCCAGAACCGCAGAGCCGATTGACGTTCATTGCGGGCGCCTTTTCTGGCACGCCAGCGGCAATAGACGCCGCGCGGCTAAGATACATGTCGCGCGGCTCTGTGTTAATAACATGGCCAAAAACAACGTTTCCAACCTGCTTGCCTTCGACACCTGAACGCGCAAGCGCCTCTTTCGCCACTATGCTACCCAGTTCGATCGGAGACGTGCCCGAAAGAGAGCCGCCAAAGGTTCCGATGGCTGTTCGCACACCATCCAATACTACGATATCTTTCATTTTCACTCCGGTTCTTCATTTTTTGCGTCACGCAGGCCGTGTACTGCCCAGTGTCAGCCCGTTACCCTGACCTGCGCGTTCGGTGCCTTGGTGGAACTTGCCTGGGAGTAGGAAGTTGATACCGCGCCAGTTCAGGAAAGCCGTCTCGAGCAAAATAACGCGGCGTTTGCCTTGAGACTGGGCCATTGCCGAAAAAATAACAGATGTTAGATTTATGGCAATACCAACCTTAGGAATGGATTCCAAAATGTCTCTGATTACGAATAGTTCGGCCTGGGCCGCAGATGAACATAAGATGTTCGCGGATAGCACACGCAAGCTTTTCGATGCCGAAATGGCTCCAAACATCGAAAAATGGGCGGAGCAGGGCATTGTTGACCGCGACTTCTGGAAAACAGTCGGTCAACAGGGTGTCATGGGTGGCTCGATTGCCGAAGAATATGGCGGGTTCGGTGGCGGCATCGGGTTCGATGCGATTACCGTTTACGAGCAAGGGCGCACCGGTGACACGGGTTGGGGCTATGGCATCCAGTCCATCGTAATCCATTATATCAACGCCTATGGCAGCGAAGAACAGAAGAAAAAGTGGTTGCCGAAGCTGGTCAGCGGCGACAGTGTCGCGGCGATCGCGATGACCGAGCCAGGAACGGGCTCTGACCTCCAGAACGTCCAGACCCATGCGGAAAAGGATGGCAACCATTACAAGATCAACGGCTCGAAGATCTTCATCACCAACGGACATACAGCCGATCTGGTTGTCGTCGTGGCAAAGACCGACCGTAACGCTGGCGCCAAGGGCGTTTCGCTGATCGTTCTGGAAACCGAGGACGCCGAAGGCTTTCGTAGGGGACGGAACCTGAAGAAGTTGGGCATGAAGGGATCGGATACGGCTGAGTTGTTCTTCGAGGATGTGCGCGTGCCTACGGCGAACCTGCTTGGCCCGGAAGAAGGGCAAGGTTTCTACCAGTTGATGAAGCAGCTCCCTTGGGAACGGCTGATGATTGGCGTTACCGCGCTAGGCTTCATTGACTTTGCCATCGATGAAACTGTGAAATATGTACAGGACCGCAAGGCATTTGGTAACCGCATCATGGATTTCCAGAACACACGCTTCAAATTGGCGGAATGCAAGACCAAGGCCGAATTGCTGCGCACCTTCGTCAATGACGGGCTCGTGCGCCTCGAAAAGGGCGAACTTGATGCGGCCACGGCCTCGATGGCGAAATGGTGGGGCAGCCAGACGCAAAACGAGGTCATGCATGAATGCCTGCAACTGCACGGCGGTTATGGTTTCATGATGGAATACCCGATCGCGCGCCTTTATGCCGACAGCCGGGTCCAGATGATCTATGGCGGCACCAACGAGATCATGAAGGAACTGATCGCACGTTCGATGGATGTTTGATCCGTTCGGTGCCGGGGGGGTTATTCTTCTCCCGGCCCGAGGATATCTTCGCTGTGCTCCCCCAGTCGAGGGGCAGGGCGGTGATCATGCCGCGCCGGCGTTGCCGAGAATCGTATCGGCGGGCGTGTCGTCCAGATCGCACCTTCGGTTGGGTGATCAATCTGTTGAAAGAACCCGGTCGCGGCAAGATGGGGATCGTTCGGCAAATCCGACAGGTTGCGCACCGGCATGGCGGGTATGTCGGCATTCTCCATCAGGGCAAGCCAGTCATCTGTTGTCCGAGTTAGGGCAATCTGCGCCACCATATCGTATACAGCGCCGATGTTGCGGCTACGGGTGTCCATGTCAGTGACCCAGACGTGGTCGATCATGTCATCGCGCCCGACCGCCTTGAAGAACCGCGCCCATTGTACGTTGGTGTAGGGCAGAATTGTGATATATCCATCTGCCGTCTTAACCGGACGCCTATGCGGAACCAGCATCCGGGCATAGCCGAAATCCTGCGGGGTCTCTTCGAAGGTGGCACCATCCAGATGTTCGGCCAGCAGGAAGGCGGCCAGCGTCTCAAACATCGGCACCTCGACATGCTGGGCTTCTCCCGTACGCTCGCGGTGGAACAGGGCTCCCATCACGGCATAGGCGGCCGTCACGCCGCCAAGCTTGTCGGCTAGAATCGTAGGGGCATATGCGGGCGGCGCTTCGGGATCGCGCAATGTTGCCAGGCTAGCTAACCCGGAAACCGACTGGACGGCATCGTCGAACGCGGGTCGGGCGGCATAGGGTCCGTCCTGCCCGAATCCAGTGGCAGATACCGTGATCAGGTTCGGATTTTCCTGGCGTAGGGTTTCGGGATCGAGAGACAATCTGGCTAGCGCCGCAGGCCGTATGCTTGAAATCATCACGTCGGCATCGATAAGCAGCTTGCGCAATCGATCCCGACCGGTCTGCGTCTTCAGATCGAGTACGACACTGCGCTTGTTACGGTTGGTACCCAGAAAAGCGGCGCCCATCTGTTTGTTGCGTGATGGCTGGACCTGGCGAAGAAGATCGCCCTCTGGGCCTTCCACCTTGATCACATCGGCCCCCAGATCGCCCAGCATTTGCGTCGCCAAAGGTCCGAAAACGACCGAAGTCAGATCCACGATCTTCACGCCTTGAAGGATCGCGGGTTTTTTCTCAGCGGTCATTTAGTTGCCCAACCTTTTTTTGAACGAGGGTAGAACTCGGCGCGAAGGGCTTTGCCTTCCGCATCGAAGGCCGGGCAGGGGCCCAGTGTCGTTTCGCCGACGCTGCGCCGGATCGGGGGTGTCGGGACCTTGATCTCGCCGGAGGGTGTGCCAATCACGGACCGGTCAAGCTGAGGGTGATCGGACAGGGTCGCCACGTCGTTCACGGCCCCGGAGGCAATGCCCGCAGCGTCAAGCCGCTTCAGCATCTCGGCGCGGTCATGAGAGGAGAACACGGCCTTGATGAGCGCTTCGAGCGCGGGCTTGTTTTCAATTCGCGCCGTGTTGTCGTGAAACCGGGGGTCGGTTGCCAGAGGCGCGTCGCCCAGTATGTGTTCACAGAACCGTTGCCATTCGCCGCTGTGCTGCACGGTAATGACGACAAGCTGACCGTCCTTGCACGCATAGGCCCCGTACGGGCAGATGACCGTGTGGTTCAGTCCGACACGGGGTGTCGGCTTGCCAAGGTAATCGTGATATAGCAGCGGAACCGACATCCAGTCGGCCATCACGTCAAACATTGCCACCGAAACACCGCTGCCCTTGCCGGTGCGATCACGCCCGACAAGTGCTTCGCAAATTCCGGCATGGGCTGTCATACCGGTGGCAATATCGCAGACGGAAACGCCAACCCGCCCCGGTCCGTCCGCCGTGCCGGTCACCGATGCCAGACCGCTTTCGCATTGCACCAGAAGATCATAGGCCTTGGCATTGCGCATCGGACCGTCCTCACCGTATCCGGTGATGTCGCAGGTCACGAGACGCGGGAACCTCTCTCGCAGCGTGGCGGAATCGAGCCCAAGCTTGACCAGCGCGCCCGGCAGCAGGTTTTGAATAAACACATCCGCGTTTTCCAGCATCCTGAGCAGGATTTCCCGGTCCTCGCCGGCTTTAATATCCAGGGCGACCGATTCTTTCCCTCGGTTCAGCCATGTGAAATAGGCGCTTTCACCATTGGCGGCGGTATCGTAGGCGCGGGCGAAATCGCCTGTGCCCTTGCGTTCGATCTTGATCACGCGCGCGCCGGCATCGGCCAGTCGCGAGGAGCAAAAAGGCGCGGCGACTGCCTGTTCCAGCGCAACTATGAGTTTGCCAGAAAGGGGGGCTAAATCTGAACCTGACATGAGTTTCCCGAAAATGTTCCAAAGAGGTTGACTAAATCTAACATTTGTTAGATTTATTATCAATACGCTTAACCAGAGAATTGATTACTTGAAGGAGAACGCCGGTGCCGGACGCCAAAGGACCAGACCAGATTTTCCAGGGCGCACTGACAAAGGGAGAGATCCTGCTGCCAAAGTGCGAAGACTGCGAGGCCTATCATTTTTTCCCGCGCGTCCTGTGTCCCCATTGTCATGGCGCCGCGATTTCATGGAAGCAGGCCACCGGCAAGGGACGGGTCCACACCACAACCGTCGTGCGCCGAAAGCCCGAACGGGGAGGTGACTACAATGTGTGCGTTGTCGAGCTGGACGAGGGCGTTCGGATGATGAGCCGGGTCGAGGGCATTGCTCCAGGTGAGGTCGCCATCGACATGGCTGTAACCGCTTTCGTGAGCGAGGCCGAGGGCGCTCCGGCCGTGCTTTTCAAGCCATCGGAGGGATAAGATATGACCGCTGAACTTCGGGGAAAATCCGCCATCGTGGGAACCGGTCATGCCGGTTTTGGAGAGGCACATGGTCTGACGGCATATGATGTCATGGCGCAGTCCGCACTTGCAGCGCTTGGCGATGCCGGGCTGAATCTGTCCGACGTCGATGGGCTGTTCTGCACCATGATGGAAGACAGCATGCCGGCGCTTATGGCGGCTGAGTATCTGGGCATTCAGCCGCGTTTCATTGATGGCACGATGTCGGGTGGATCATCCTTCGTGAATTATCTGACGTCAGCGACCATGGCGCTTGATGCCGGCCTGTGTGATGTCGCCCTGATTGTTTATGGCTCCAACCAGCGCACCGCGTCGGGCAGACTGGTGACCGCCTCGCGCCCGCCGGCCTATGAGGCGCCGTACAATCCGCGCTATCCGATCTCGGCATATGCGATGGCCGCGGCGCGGCACATGCATGAATACGGCACCACCCGCGAACAACTGGCCGACGTGGCCGTTGCCGCGCGGGCCTGGGCGCACCACAATCCCGAAGCGTTCGAGCGCGGCCCGCTGACCCGCGAGGACGTGTTGGGCGCGCGCATGGTGGGCGATCCGTTGACCGTGCGCGATTGTTGTCTTGTCACCGACGGCGGCGGCGCGATCGTAATGGTCCGCGCGGACCGCGCCCGGGATTTCCCAAAGGCGCCTGTCTATGTGCTGGGCAGTGCTGCGGAAAGCTCGCACCGGCAGATTTCGCAGATGAAAGATTTCACCGTGACCGCCGCCCGCGACTCGGGCGCGCGCGCCTTTGCTGCGGCCGGAGTGACCGCTGCGGACATCCAGGCGGTCGAGCTTTATGATGCCTTCACCATCAATACCATCCTGTTTCTTGAAGATCTGGGGTTCTGCGCCAAGGGCGAGGGCGGGGCCTTCGTCGAAGGCGGGCGCATCGCGCCTGGCGGCATCTTGCCTGTTAACACGAATGGCGGGGGCCTGTCCTGCGTGCACCCCGGGATGTACGGAATCTTCACCGTGATCGAGGCTGCGCGTCAGATCCGTGGCGACGCGCCGGGCATTCAGTTGAAGGATATCGACCTGGCGCTGGCGCATGGCAACGGCGGTGTGCTGTCCAGTCAGGTCACGGCAATACTTGGATCGCAAAACACGCTCTGACGGCAATTAAGGGAGGAAAGATAATGCCATTGGATTTCGAGGCACTGTCGAACTGGGACTTTGAGGAAATCGAACAGACGCTGACCGAGCGGGATACCATCCTGTATGCGCTCGGCCTAGGGTTCGGCGAGGATCCGACCGACAAAAAGGAACTGGCCTACGTCTATGAGGACGGGCTGAAGACGGTTCCATCGATGGCGGTCACTATGGGGTACCCCGGCTTCTGGCTGCGCGATCCCAAGACCGGTGTGAACTGGCAGCAAGTGTTACATGGTGAACAGTGGCTGGATATCTACAAGCCGCTGCCGACCCATGGCCGGATTGTCGGCCGCAGCAAGATCGACTTCATCTCCGACAAGGGCGAGGGCAAGGGAGCCGTCATCTACCAAAGCCGCGATATCATCGACGCGGACAGCGGTGAAAAGCTGGCGCGCGTGGCGATGTCGGCCTTCTGTCGCGGCGATGGCGGCTTTGACGGTGAAAATAAGGCGGGCCCGGCACCGGCAGCGCTGCCTGACCGCGCGCCCGATCACGTCTGTGAAATCGAAACCCTGCCGCGCCAAGCGCTCATTTATCGCCTCAGCGGCGATTTCAATCCGCTTCACGCTGACCCGGATGTCGCCCGTTCTGTCGGGTTCGACCGCCCGATCCTGCACGGTCTGGCGACCTATGGTCTGGCCGCCCGGGCGATCCTCAAGTCGGTGCTGGATTACGACGCCGCCCGGCTTGTCGGTCTGGATGTTCGGTTCTCGGCACCGGTCTATCCCGGCGAAACCGTGCGGTTCGAAATTTGGGAAGAGGACGGCGAGGCCCGGTTTCGCGCGTCGGTCCCGGCACGCGACGTCGTTGTTCTGAACAATGGCGCCGCGCGCTTCGCGTGAGGAGCAGAAGATGACTCAACCGCTCAAGGATATTCTGGTGTTGGATTTCAGCACCCTTCTTCCCGGTCCGATGGCGACGCTCATGCTTGCCGAGGCCGGGGCAGAGGTTATCAAGTTCGAACGGCCCGGGGTCGGTGAGGACGCACGCCACACGGAACCCATGATCGACGGGGAGAGCATCGGCTTTGCTGTGTTGAACCAAGGCAAGCGGTCGGTGGCCATCGACCTCAAGTCAAAGGGCGCGGTAGATGCTCTGCGGCCTTTACTTGAAAAGGCCGATGTTCTGGTAGAGCAGTTCCGTCCCGGCGTGATGGACCGGCTCGGGCTGGGATATGAGGCTGTGCGCGAGATCAATCCCGGTCTGATCTATTGTTCGATCACCGGCTATGGCCAGACCGGACCAAAGGCCAGCGCCGCTGGCCACGACCTTAACTACATCGGCGATGCGGGTATCCTGTCGCTGAGTCGCGGACCCGATGACCAACCGACAATGCCGTTCGGGCTGGTCGCCGATATCGGAGGCGGAACCTATCCGGCGGTGATGAATATCCTGCTGGCCCTGATCGCGCGGCAGGCAAGCGGGCAGGGGACGCATCTGGATATCGCCATGTCCGAGGGGGCGTTCGCCTTTGCCTATTGGGCCCATGCCGAAGGTGTGATCGCCGGGCAAAACATCGAAAGCGGCGGCAGCCGCCTGACGGGCGGCCTGGCCCGGTATCGGCTTTATACGGCTGCGGACGGGCGTCAGATCGCCGTTGGCGCGTTGGAAGAAAAGTTCTGGCAGTCGTTCTGCGATGTCATCGGTTTGCCGTCGGCGCTTCGCGATGACTGGTCCGAGCCTGATTCCTGTGCTGCGGAAGTTGCGCGTCGTCTGGGGAAACAGCCCTCGACCCATTGGGAGCCTTTGCTGGCGGCGGCAGATTGTTGCTGTTCGGTCGTAAAAACGCACGCCGAGGCGTCGCGTGACCCGCATTTCAAAGCGCGTGACGTTTTTGGGCGAACCCTGAGCATATCCGGCCAGAATGCGCCCGCATTGCCGCTACCAATTGCGCCGGAGTTCCGGTCTCCGGCCAACTCGGTCGGAGTTGCGGCCGCCTTGGGAGAAGACAATGCGCGTTACGGGCTGGACGCGCCGGACACAGATTAAATCCCGTTGACGTGCTGGTGGTGAATCACTATTCTAACAATTGTTAGAAAAATGGAGAGATCCAATGGCCGAGTCCGATGACCACCTGCCTGCAGAAGCCGAGCGCTTTGTCATGCCGTCGCACTATGTCGAAAGCGACAGCCTCGAAGTGCAGGGGTTTGCGACAGCGGCTTTGCGCGATCTTTCGCTGGATGCAACCAAGCGGGACAAGGCGATCCGTCTGTTTGAAGCGGTTCGCGACGACATTCGTTACGACCCATATTGTTTTGCGCTGGATGAAGATTCTTACCGTGCCAGCCGGATCGCAGGGGCAGAAGCGGCATTTTGCGTTCCCAAGGCGATCCTGCTTGCGGCCTGTTTGCGTGCTGTGGGTATCCCCGCCGCACTTGGGTTTGCCGATGTGCGCAACCACCTGAACACCCCTAAGCTGCAGGAGTTGATGGGGACTGACCTATTCATCTATCACGGCTACGTTCAACTGTGGCTGGATGGTGAGCCCTACAAGGTAACACCTGCATTCAACATGGAGCTGTGTGAAAGATTCGGGGTCAAGCCTCTGGTCTTCGACGGGTATCACGATGCGCTGTTCCACGAGTTCGATGAACAGGACCACCGGCACATGGAATATGTGAACGATCGAGGGCTCTATTTCGACGCGCCCATGGACGAATTCCTGGTGGCGTTCAAGGAAACCTATCCGAAGCTGGAAGAATTCAACCGCGTACGGATTTCCAGGGATGCAAGCGGATACGATTCCGGTTTCGCAAAGGAGGATGCTTCTTGAGGTATTTGGAGGATTTCGCGCCGGGCCAAGTCTATCACTTTCGCAGCGCCCCGATGAGCGCAGCCTCAATAAAGGCATTTGCCAAGGAATGGGATCCGCAGCGGCTGCACACCGACGAAGACTATGCGGCCACCATACATGGCAGCCTGATCGCCTCGGGCTTTCAGACGATGCTGGAGGTGTTCAAGCCTGTCATGACCGAGATGATGGTCGATGTTGCCAATATCGGTGGCATGGGCTTTGACAATTTGCGCTGGCTGCGGCCAGTGCGCCCGAACGAACCCCTTGATGTTGATATGACGGTCAATTCGGTCACGCCGTCCAAAAGCAAGCCCGACAGAGGTATTTTGCACTATACGCTCAGCGCCAAAAACCCCAAAGGCGAGATCGTTTTTTCGACCGACACCCCTGTGATGATTCAGCGAAAACAAAATGACACAGACTGATACAGTTTCCAGCGAACAAGAAGACCTTCGCCTGTTGCGAGAGAGCGCGCGCACCCTGTTCGAGCGCGCGGGCGGAAGTGGAAGAGCCAGAAAACTACGTGATGCCGACGGCGGTTTCGACCCGAAAATGGTCCGGGAATTGGCCGAGGCCGGCGTATTCGGCGTGGCGGTGCCCGAAGATCAGGGGGGTCTTGGCATGGGCTTGGCCGCCGGGGGCGTCATCGCAGAAGAGGCCGGTCGCGTGATTGCACCGGAACCGGTCGTGCTGACGATCGGTCTGAGCCTCGGCCTTCTGCGCCGCCTTTGCCCGGAACATCCGAAGATGGCGCAGCTCATCGGCGGCGAAATTTCACTGGCGGTTGCCTGGCAGGAACGTGGCCCGGGCGGAGCGCCCGCCAATGCGACCTGCCGATACGCAGACGGACGGCTGACCGGCAGCAAGGCTTGGGTGGTCGGCGCGACCGGATCGCACGGCTTCCTTGTTGTGGCCAAAGGAGATGATGGTCCGGTTCTGGTTCTGGCCGAGGCAGACGCGGACGGGCTTGTTACGACCAGGCGGGCGCAGGCCGACGGCAGTTCCCTGGGCGAGCTTTCGTTTTCAGGAATACCGGCCGCGGAACTGGCCAGCGGCGACGCGGTTCAGGCTGCGCTTGCCGAGGCTGTCGCCGATGCAACGGCGCTAGCCGCGGCAGAGCTTGTCGGCCTGAGCGAGTGCGCCTTCGAGATTACGCTCGACTACATCAAGACGCGCGAGCAGTTCGACAAGCCGATCGGGTCATTCCAGGTCATCCAGCATCGAGCCGTCGACCTTAACGTGATGTGCGAGGTTGCACAGGCGGGCGTCCGCGAAGTTCTGGCGCTGATGGACCGTGAAACCGATCAGAAGGTTCGGGCACAGCTTGCCAGCCGTGCCAAGGCGCGTGCGGTTACGACCGCCAAAAGGATTACCCGCGACGCGGTCCAGTTGCACGGGGCGGTCGGTTACACCGATGAGTTCGATATCGGGCTCTACCTGAACCGGGCGCTGGTGCTGTCGGCCTGGTTGGGCGACGACGCCTATCACAGACGGATTTGGTTCGATGCACGCGAAGCAGAGGGGGCAGCACAATGACCGACTGGAACGCAACGAGCGATGCGGACTTCCGCAAAGAAGTGCGCCAGTTCTTCGAGGCGGAATATCCCGAGGAACTGCGCCACCTGCCGCATCGTCCCAAGTTCGCCGAGATCGAACATTGGCACCGCAAGCTGCACGCCAAGGGCTGGGTCGCGCCGGCCTGGCCTGCGGAATACGGCGGCATGGGGCTGAACGCCGCCAAGCTTCTGATTTTCTACGAGGAGCAGCAACGCTGGGGCGTCAATCGTGGCCGCGACATGGGCGTGCAGATGGTCGGCCCACTGATTATCAAGTTTGGCACCCAGGAACAGAAAGACTATTGGCTGCCGCGTATCCTGAGTTGTGAAGACATCTGGTGTCAGGGCTATTCGGAACCCGGCGCCGGATCCGATCTGGCCAACCTGCGCACACGCGCAGAGATTGATGGCGGCGAATTTGTCATCAACGGACAGAAGATCTGGACCACGATGGCGCATGATGCCACGCACATCTTCATGCTGGTGCGCACTGATCCGGATGCGCCCAAGAAACAACAGGGCATCAGTTTCCTGCTCGCTCCGATGGATCAACCCGGAGTCGAGGTGCGCACGATCACTACCCTGTCGGGCGAGACCGAGTTTTGCGAGGTCTTCTTCGACAATGCCCGTACGCCCAGTGAAAACCTCGTGGGCGAGTTGAACAAGGGCTGGACGATGGCCAAGGCGCTTCTGAGTTTCGAGCGCATCTTCATCGGCTCACCAAGCCTGGCCCAGAACGCACTGGGGCAACTGGAAAGCTTTGCCCGGGGCCGTGGCGCTTTCGATGATCCGGTGTTCCGCGACCGCTTTGCCCAAGCCGCACTCGATGTTGAAGATCACGCCGCGCTATACGCCCGTTTTGCCGATCAGCTCAAGCGAGGTGAAACGCTCGGCGCGGATGTCTCGATTCTCAAAATCTGGGTGACTGAGTGCTTTCAGCGCATTACCGAGCTTATGATCGAAGCTGCCGGCCCCGACGGCGGTACCATCGGGCCACTTCAGGTCGGCAACGTAAGTGTCGATGTCCTTGCGAGCTTTTATAAGGCCAGGCCGACCACGATCTACGGTGGGTCGAACGAAATCCAACGAAACATTCTGTCCAAGGCCGTCCTCGGACTGCCTGGCTGAACCCATACTCATACCCACACCCTACGGAGGAAAAGAACTATGTCGGAGCGCTATGCAAAGTACGACAAACTGAAATTTGACTACCCGGCGGATCGCGTCCTGCGCATCACTTTTGACCGCCCTGAGTCCTTTAATTCCGTGGACGCGGAAACCCATACCCAGATGACGGACATGTGGATCGATATCGACCGTGATCCCGACATCAACGCGGTCATTGTAACCGGCGCGGGAAAGGCGTTTTCCGCCGGCGGTGATTTTAGCTTGATTGAAAAAATGATCGGCGACTCGCACGAGATCATGAAGACTTGGAAAGAGGCCAAGGACCTTGTCTACAACATCATCAACTGCAACAAACCCATCATTTCCGCGATCAACGGACCTGCGGCCGGTGCCGGTCTTGTGGTTGCCATCCTCGCCGACATCTCGATTGCCGGGAAGAAGGCCAAGATTGTCGATGGTCACCCGCGCCTGGGTGTTGCCGCTGGCGATGTCGCGGCGATCATCTGGCCGCTGCTGACTTCGATGGCCAAGGCGAAATACTATCTGATGACTTGTAAGCCGGTTTCGGGCGAAGAGGCCGAGCGCATCGGCCTTGTCTCAATGTGCGTCGAAGATGACGAGTTGCAACAAATCGCTTTGGACACGGCCGTCGAGCTGGCCAACGGCTCGCAAAGCGCAATCCGCTGGACCAAGTATTCGCTGAACAACTGGCTGCGCCAGGCTGGCCCGATCTTCGATGCGTCGACCGCGCTGGAGATGCTCGGTTTCATGGGTGAAGACGTCAGGGAAGGCGTTCTGTCACATCGGGAGAAGCGCGCGCCGAACTTCCGCAAGGACTGCCCGCTTTAACGCCTGATTGGACGAGGAGGCATGGAAATGTCTGAAGATATCTACCAAGATATAGCGCAAGCCTATGCCGCTGCGGCCGAAAAGGCTCCTGGCCTGAAATCGCGATTTACGGCTGCCGGATTTGATCCGGCAGCCGTCACATCGGTGGCGGACCTCTCGCGTCTTCCAGTGATGAAGAAGGAGGAGCTTCTGAAGATCCAGCGTGACAATCCACCCTTCGGCGGGTTCCTCGCATCGGATCTCAAGGATATCGGGCGGATCTACGTATCCCCCGGCCCGATTTTCGAACCGGCCCTATCGGGCGGTGGCGGCCACGGTCTGGACCTGCTGTTCAAGGCGGCCGGCGTGGGGCCCGGGGTTATCATCCTGAACACCTGGATGTACCACCTCGTGCCGGCAGGCTTGCTGTTCGACGAAGCGGCACAGTCCGCCGGCGCCACGGTTATCCCCGGAGGCGTTGGCAATACCGAGCTTCAGGCACAGATCATCGTCGAAACCGGCGTGACCTCGATCTGCGCCTCGACCGCGTTTTTCCTGACGCTGGCGGACAAAGTGATCGAAACCTATGGCCGCGACGCATGGAAGGTAAAGACGGCCTTCCTCGGCGGAGAGATGGGCGATTGGATGGCCAAGCGCCGCCGGATTGAGGCCGACTATGGCGTCTCCACCTGGGCTGCCTATGCCACTGCGGATCTGGGCCTTGTCGCCTATGAGGATGGCGGCGAAGGCTATGGAGTTCATCCCGACCGCGTGGTGCAAATCTGCGATCCGGACAGTGGAGAACAGGTCGCTCACGGGGAACCGGGCGAGGTTGTTGTGACCGCGCGCGATGCAACTTGGCCGATGATCCGGTTCGGTACCGGCGACAGCGCCTTTGCGCTGGAAAGCAACGCGGATGGCACCGTCAGCCGGATTTCCGCACTGCAGGGCCGGGTCGGCGCAGCGGTCAAAGTGCGCGAGATATTCGTTTATCCACGCGTGATCGAAGAAGTTGTCATCGGTACGCCCGGCGCAACGGCCGCGCAGGCCGTGGTAACGCGCGAGAACGATCGCGACATGATCCGCCTCTCGCTTGTGCTGGAAGACGGTGCCGACGCTTCTGCTGCGGAAACAGCCGCCATCGAAACCTTCAAACTGCATGCACGAATTCGCGCCGACGAGGTGAGCATTGTTGCGGAACTACCCGAGAATGCAGAACTGATCGTCAACCAAAAAGACGGCTGAGATCGGCTGAAACCGGAAAGCGTTCCAACAGACTTGGGAGCGGCCAGGACATCCTGGCCGCTCCCAAGTCAGTTCAAGAGTCAGAACGCGTTCAACCCGGTCAGGTTCCGGCCGATGACCAGCTTCTGAATCTCGGTGGTCCCGTCCGGGATCGGCATGACCTTGGCATTGCGAAAGTGCCGTTCGACTGGAAACTCTTTGGTGATGCCGTTGCCGCCGTGGATTTGCACCGCTTTTCCGGCGATCTCTACCGCCATCTCTGTCGCATACCATTTCGCCATCGAGGTCTGGGTGTCGCAGCGCACGCCCAGGTCCAAAAGTTGCAGCCCGCGCTGACACAACAGGCGCGCTGCATCCAGGTGCGTGGCCATGTCGGCCAGGTAGCCCTGGATCAACTGGTGCCCGCCGATCGGCTTGCCATGCTGTTCGCGATCCTGCGCATATTTGACGGCACATTCCAACGCTGCCTGGGCAATGCCAATGCTCGTCAGGCCGACAAACACGCGAGCGCTTTCAAACAGCTTCAAAGTCTGGAACAGGCCTCCGCCCGCATTACCCAGAACATGCTCGGCGGTGGTTTCCGCCCGGTCGAAAAACAATTCGCAGGTCGAAGCACCGACAAGCCCCATCTTGCGCAATTCGCGGCTTTCGTATCCGCCGGTGTCACGGTCGACGATGACCATGGAAATACCGTCGTCCAGATTGCAGACAACGATGGCGAAATCCGACTGGGCCCCATTGGAAATCCAGAGCTTCTGGCCGGTGACGAAAATCTTGTCGCCCTCGCGGTCTGCACGGGTCTTGACCTCGCGCACGTTCGAGCCGACCTCTGGTTCGGAAATACACGTGGCACAGATCCGTTCACTGCGCAGGAGCGGCTTCAGATAGGCCTCTTTCTGCGCCGCATTTCCCAAAAGGTTGACGGCGAACACGGCATGACCCTGGATCAGGACCGCAATTGCCAGATCGGCCCATATCCGGGCCAGTTCCTCGTAAAGGATGCCATAGGTCATGCGGTCGATTCCGGCACCGCCGTCTTTCTCGGGTATCAGGCCGCTGATCAGCCCGAATTCCTCGACCTTGGCGAACAGGGACTTCAGCGTTTTCGCATCGGGCGGGTGTCCGAGGTCTTCGTATTTCTCGGCCAGCGGAGCGAACTCTGCCTCGGCCATCTTGCGGAAGTGCTCCAGCAACATGCGTTGCTCGTCTGTATAGATTGCCTGAGCGGCGGCGATCACGTTTTCCATAGTTTTTTCCTTGTTTCAGCGGCCGAGAATGGTGACGCAGGCGGCAGCTTCTTCTACCCCGTGCAAGCCCCCACCGTTTTCGGCAATGGCGTTCTGTGCCCCTTCGACCTGACGCGCGCCGGCTTCGCCGCGCAGCTGCGTGACCAGTTCAAAGACCTGCCCGATACCGGTGGCCCCGACCGGGTGGCCCTTGGATTCCAATCCGCCCGAAGGGTTCACCGGAATGCGTCCGCCGATCTTTGTGTCGCCGCGCAGGCTGGCCGGGCCGCCCTCACCGAATTCGACAAACCCGAGGTTCTCGATCTGGATCACTTCACCGACGGCCGTGGCGTCATGCACTTCGGCAACTGACATATCCTCGGGGCCGAGCCCGGCCTGTTCATAGGCCTGAAGCGCGGCCAGCCGGGTCAGGTGGTTCTTGTAATCTTCCGGCGGACGGTCGGTGCCCGAGCGCAGGATCGCGGCCTTGACCTTGATCGCGCGGGCGGGATCGAGCCCCAGCCGCTTGAGCCCTTCGCCCGTGCACAGCACGGCCGCCGCGGCACCGTCCGAGATCGGGGCGCACATCGGCAGGGTCAGCGGATAGGTGATGGGCGGCGCGGCCAGAACCTGATCGACACTCATGGCATCGCGATACTGCGCCAGCGGATTATGCGCGGAATGTGCATGGTTCTTGGCGGCGACGGCGGCGAACTGTTCCTGCGTGGTGCCAAAGGTCTTCATGTGCAACCGCGCGAAGCCTGCGTAGACATCCATGAACACGCTGTAGGGCTTGGGCGATTTCGATCCTTCGGGTTCCTCGACTCCGGTACCCAGATCGGCCAGCCGTTGCGCGACCTCGTCGCCGTTGCTGACGTCCCAGCCGCTGTCGAAGGCCGAAAACATCAACGCGCGGTCGTCGGAATACATCTTTTCGGCGCCTATGGCGAGGCAGCAATCGCCATTGCCCGCCTTGAGAAAATCCACCGCCAGTTTGAACCCGGTCGAGGCGCTGGCACAGGCGTTTTCGACATTCACCACCGGAATGCCCTGAATGCCCATCTCGCGTAGCGCGATCTCGCCCCGTATCATGTGCTGGCCTTCCATGTGGCCCTGCACCGCGTTCGAGAAGAACGCGCCGTCGATGCGATCAGCCGTCACTCCGGCGTCTGAAAGGGCGGCGGCGACGGCCTCGCCGGTCATGGCCTTGATGGTTTTGTCCCGGAATTTTCCGAACGGCGTCATCCCGACGCCAACGACGTAAATGTCCTGCATCGTTTGTCCTCCTGATCTAGTATCCGCGAAACTGCGGTTTTCGCTTTTCATTGAACGCCGACAGGCCCTCGTGCATGTCCCAGGACCGCATGTGCGCGCGCAGGTTCAGCATCTCTTCGGACAGGGCGGCGGTTTCGTCCACATCCAGCGACCGGTTAGCAACCGCCTTCATACGGCGCAAGACCGCCGGGCTTTTGTCTGCCAGCCTGTCGGTAAAGGTCTGCACCGCGTTGCGCAGGTTTTCGTCCGTGACGACCTTGTTGACCAGCCCCCAGTCCATCATGTCCCGCGCCGAAACGTTCTCGCCCGAGAACAGCAGGTATTTCGCGCGGTTCAGTCCAATCCTGCGCGGCAGGATCGCCGCACCGCCTGCTCCAGGAAAGACCCCGAAATTGGAATGTGCGTCGCCCAGTTGCGCGCTTTCGGCGGCAAAGACCAGGTCGCAGGCCATCACCATTTCCAGACCGCCCGCCATGGCCAGCCCGTTCACGGCGGCGATCACGGGTTTGGGCCCATGTCGCATCAGTCCAAACGTGTGATCGACAAGATCAATCAGATCCGGCTCGCCCGGTGCATGTTTGGTGCCAGCAACTTCTTTCAGATCGGCACCGGCGCAGAATGCCCGGCCAGAACCGGTCAGGACAATTGTGCGAACCGCATCGTCGGCCAGCGCCGATTCCAGCGCGGCCGCGATCTCTCGCAACATCTGCGTTGACATCGCGTTGAGCTGTTCGGTGCGCTGGAAGGTAATCCATTCAGTTTTTGCCACCCGCTCAACAAATAGCGTCTGCTTTGCTTCATTCATGCTAAGATCCTGAAAAATAATGGAAGTTTGGTTTTTTGTCTTGTCTTTCCCGGCGATCTGCGCTGCACTGGGTCGGACCCGCACGCGGACAAAACAAGAGCTGGAGACTGATATGAGTAATGCACCCCTGGCCGGCCTGAGGATTCTCAGCCTTGCTGAACAATTTCCCGGCCCCTACGCGACAATGCTGTTGTCCGACATGGGGGCCGAGGTGATCATGATCGAACGTCCGGGCATCGGTGATCCGGCCCGGCAGTTTCCGCCGTTGTTCCGGGCTCTGAACCGGGGCAAGCGCAGCGTCGCGTTGGATCTGAAATCGGTCGACGGGTTGGCACGGTTTCGCGAACTGGCCAAGGTTTCGGATGTTATCGTCGAAGGGTTCCGCCCTGGAAAGCTCGCGGCCTTGGGCGCCGGGTTCGAGGACATGCGTGGCGTCAACCCGCGGCTGGTCTACGTGTCGATTTCGGGCTACGGGCAGGACGGCCCCTATCGTGACCGTGCCGGCCACGACCTGAGCTACGAAGGCGTTGGCGGCCTGCTGGCCGATCAGGCCGATGCAGGGCAACCGGGCCCTGTTCCGGCGATCCCCCTCGCGGATGTGGGCGCGGCGTTGTTCGCGGCGATCGCAATCCTGTCGGCGGTCGTATCGTGCCAGCGGACGGGACAGGGGCGTTTCGTGGACGTGTCCATGTCGGACGCTGTGGTTTCGATGTTGACGGCATTCCTTGTTCCGGCGGCCAACGGCACACCGCTGGGCGAGTTCATCGCCGAGCCGGGCTACGGCGTGTTCACCTGCAAGGACGGCAAGCTCATGACCTTGTCCATCGCGCATGAGGACTGGTTCTGGCAACCGTTCTGCGATGTGATCGACAGAGCGGATCTTGCGCCGTTGACAGGCCGCGACCGTGTCGCCCGCAAGGACGCGCTCCGCGAAGAGATCGCGGCGGTTCTGGTCGGCAAGACGCGCGCCGAATGGGGCGATCTTCTGGACAAGGCGGGCGTGCCTTGGGGTCCGGTCAATTCCTTGGTCGAAACGCTGGACGACCCCCATGTGCGTGCGCGACAGTTGCTGCGCACGATCGCGCATGACAGCGGCAGGACCGAGACGTTCCTTGTCCAGCCTCTGAAGTTCGATGGTTTCGAGACCGCAGCCCCTGACCTGCCACCAGAGCTTGGCGCAGACAATGACAGCGTTCTTTCGGACAGCGCCAGCTAGAGGCGGCTTCCGTCCGCTTTCGGCTCTAGCAGGCAAAAGAATACCCGCCATTCACCGGATAGGTCTGTCCGGTGATCCAGCTGGCGGCATCCGAGCAGAGAAACAGGATCATTCCGGCGGGATCTTCCGGCTCGCCCAGACGGCGGATCACATATTGCGACAATGCCCGCTTCTCGGTCTCTGCATCCGGGATCAGGTCGGCAACAGCCGGCGTTCTCGTTCCCCCCAGGGCGACGCAATTCGCGGTGATCCCGAACCGGCCACCCGCCTTGGCGATGGCCCGCATGAAGCCTGCCGCACCGGCCTTGGCACCGGAATAAACCGCCAGATGCGGCTCGCCGACGCGACCGGCGTCGGAAATGACGGTCACGATGCGCCCATAGTCACCTTTGACCATCAAGGGCATGGCGTGACGGGTGCAGTTCAGAACCCCATCGAAATTGGTCGCCATCCAGCGGCGCCATTCGGTGGGATCCGACTCCCAAAACGGGACAAGATCGTCAAGACGCGATGTCGGCCCGGCGTTGCCTGCATTGTTGACCAGAATATCCACGCCGCCGAAGGCGTTCTGAGCCTCGGCAAACGCCGCGCCGACCGCGTCGAAATCCGACACATCGAACGCGAGCGGCATCGCCTTTGCACCGGCTGCCTCCACTTCCGCGGCAACGCTTTCGGCCCGTTCGGCGTGAAAATCGTTGACGATGACGGCACCGGCCCCGTGTTCAGCCAGATAAAGCGCGACTTGTCGGCCCACGCCCTGACCCGCTCCGGTTACTACTGCGGTACGACCCTTGATGGATAGCAGTTCACTCATCTTCGTTCCTTTCCTATCCCAGCCACCTCTTGCGGCGGCGATAATGTTTGATTGCACGATAACTTTTGCGTTCGCCGGACGCGGTGACACCAAGATAAAACTCCTTGATGTCCTCGTTGTCAGCGAGCTTGTCTGCCGGGCCATCCATCACGATACGGCCATTTTCCATCACATAGGCGTAGTCGGCGATCGACAGTGCAGCAGCGCTGTTCTGTTCGACCAGGAAAAAGGTAGTGCCTTCTGATTTGAGTTGCTTGAGCACTTCATAAACATCCCGGATCATCATCGGGGCCAGACCCAGGGACGGCTCGTCAATCGCGATGATCTTGGGCTTGGCCATCATGGCCCGACCAATCAGCAGCAGTTGCTGTTCGCCACCAGACATGAAGCCAGAGGTTCGATTTCGGAGGTCGGCAAGCCGAGGCATCAAGGTGTAAACATGGTCCAGGCGGTTTTTAAGCTCGGCGGAATTGGGCACCATGTGTCCGCCGACGATCAGGTTCTGCTCTGACGTCAGATGGCGCAACACGCGCCGGCCTTCCATCACGTGGATCAGGCCATTCTTCACGACTTCCGAGGCTTCCATGTTCTGAACGGGGGTTCCGTCCAGAACGATGGACCCTGCCGAAACGGTTCCATCCTCGGATTTGAGCGTTCCCGAGATGGCCTTGAGCGTCGTGCTTTTGCCCGCGCCATTGCCACCGAGCAGAGCAATACATTGACCTTCACTGACTGTCATGGACACGCCTTTGAGCGCCAGGATGACGTCGGAATAGGTCACTTCTACATTATTGAGTTCCAGCATGGTCATATTGCCCGGGGCCAAGGATCAGGACGGGCGCCGCGACTGCGGCGCCCGGATTAATTCACCACTTCTGAACGTCAGGAACGTCGACGCCGATCGCTTCGATGGTGATCTTGCCATCTTTGACAGTGCCCACATTCACCTTGAGACCTTCCAAAGGGAAAGGCGCTTCGGGAGTGAACGTGAGGGATGGAAGAAAGCCGTGGGTTTCTTCGGTCGTGATCGGCCCGGCAAAGAGCGCCTCGCGTACCATCTCTCCGGTCAGGCCCTCGGCACCGTTCGCCGCAATCGCGTGATCGATCACGGTCGCGACAAAGAGGCCCTGAGACACGCCCATTGCGGTCACGACGTTCCAGGGCGCCTTGAGCCCATAATCGGCAACCAGTGTTTCATAGAATTGCCGCGCGGGAGTGTCCTCATCGGCCGCGATCGCCATGCCGTAGGCTTCAAAATCGCCCTCCAGTTGATCAAGCCCGCCAAGCGCGCCGCCCGAGGCCGGAAGCCCGTTATGCGAACTCATCATGATCGGGATGTTCGAACCGTTGGCCTGCAGTCCACGTTTCGCCGCAACTACGATAGAAGTGTTCGTCTGGATGATCAGCGCCTCGGCCCCGGCCCGCACGACGCGGCGCATTTGCCCCGTCAGATCGGTCGGTTGCACTTCGGTATAGATGACCTCGACGAGGTCAATCTCCTCGGGGTGCTCTTCGGCATAGAGTTCGAGGCCCTTTGCCATATCGACATAGGCAGGCGAGGCCTCGGAAGCCAGGATCGCAACCTTAAGCGGACCGTCTCCACCTCGCTGTTCACGCATCCAGTTCAGAAAGCCGGCGCTTTCGTGCGAATAGGTCGGACGCGGGTTGAAAATCCAAGAATTCGGTTTCCAGGCAAAACCGTAGCTGGCCGTGGCCATGAACATCGGAATCTTGTCTTCCGGCAGGCGTTCGGAAAGGGCGGCAACGTCAGGCCCGCCAAGGCCGACGACCGCAATCGGATCCAGTTCCGATTTGATCCCGGGCCAGAGGCTCGCCACCTGTGCCGCGTCATAGCGGGTTTCGTAGTTCTTATAGTTCAGCGTAACGCCAAGTTCCTTGCCCCGGGTTTCATTCCACCAGGTGAACACAGCCTCGCGTCCGCCCGCCAGAATGGGCATGATGTCAGCATAGGGGCCGGAAAAGTCCGACAGCAGGGCGAGATTATAGGTTGTCTCCGCCTGCGCTTTCAAAGGCATAGTTGCCGCAACAGCTATGGCACACGCTGCCAGCAGGCCGCGGAGGCCTTGTTTCGTTTGGTAAGTCATATTTTTCCTCCCAGGTTAAGAGCCGCTCTATTTTTTCAGTAGGGAAACGGCCAGATACGATAAGATGATTTCATTATGTTCCAGCGGTGCATCAGCCCCTTGGGTTCGAGGATCATGAACAATGCGATCACGCCGCCAAGAACGACATTCATGCCGGCGAACACGATGTCTCCGCCAAGGAATGATACCGAGTCGGCAATATTGGGGCCGACCGTCGCGATGATTTCCTGGATGATGCGGATAATGAAGACACCGACCAGGGCTCCCACGATTGATCCCATCCCGCCGACGATGATCATCGCGACAAAGAAGATCGAGTGAAACAGGGTGAACTGGTCCACCCCCACGAAGCGGATCAGATAGGCCCACAGCGCCCCGCCGACACCCGCATAGAAAGCGCCGATCAGGAAGGCATTCGCCTTGGTGGCCGCGACATTGATCCCCATGATACCTGCGGCCACGTCATCATCCCTGACCGCCACGAAGGCACGGCCAAAGCGTGACCGGACGATCCCGAATGCGCCCGCGACCATGATCGCGGTGACCGCAAAATTCATGTAGAACTGCGCAGTTTCGCCAACGAAGCGCAGCCCAAAAAGTTCTGCGGGCGGCACGGTGATACCGTTTGATCCACCCATCCAGGTTGACGGCAGGTTTAATACGGCAAAGTGGAACAGGAACTGTGCCGCAATCGTGGTCAGAGCCAGATAAAACCCCTTGATCCGCGCCGCGGTCAAACCAAAGAGAAAGCCGAATAGCGCAGCCGAGAGGCCGGCCAGAGGAATCGTCAATAAGAATGTAAGGCCGGTCTTCGAGGCAAGTATCGAGGCCGTATAGGCCCCGACCCCCATGAAAGCCGCCTGACCCAGGTTAATCTGGCCCGCATAGCCGGTGCAGATCTGAAGCCCTACGGCAATGACGGCGCTGATCATCATCATGTTCAGGATAGCGATGATACGCCCGCTTACCAGATAAGGCGCTAACAACAGCAGAGCCATGAACAAGACGAGGGCAAGCACCTGCCAGCGCGTTCGGATAATACGTCTGTCACTGCGATAGCTTGTCGGGAAAATACCGGAGGGATCCATGGATTACACCCGCTCGATTGTGCGCCAGCCGAACAGGCCGGTCGGCCGGATCAGCAGAATGGCAAGCATGATGATGTATGGCACGACACTGCCAAGTGAGCCGCCAATCAGCGGGTCAAGATAGTTGGTGGTCAGGCTCTGGGCGATTCCGATGATTATTCCTGCCAGAATAAGCCCGCCGATGGATTCCAACCCGGCAAACAGCGCCACCGGCAGGGCCGCGAACCCGATATCCGAGGCCAGGAAGGTCAGCGATTTGCCGCTGAGAAAGATCATTGCACCGATCGTGGACAGGATTGCCCCAAGCACCCAGGCAAAGGCAATCGAGCCCTTCACTGAAATCCCCATCGAAGATGCCACGACGTGATCTTCTGCCACTGCGGTCATCCGCAGACCCGACCGGGTCCGGTTGAAGAACCACGACAGCCCGACGGCGGCGACAATGGTGATGATCCCACCCATAAGGAGGTTCATCGGGATCAACATATCACCGAGGAACAACGGTTTCAGCGGGAAAATGATCGGGAAGGGCCGCACGGCGGGACCGAACACAAGTAGCACCAGCCCGCGCAACAGGATCAGCAGGCCGACAGTGACCATGACCATCGAAAAAACCGATTCACCGATCAGCTTTGTCAGAAAAATCCGTTCGATTGCGTAGCCGACCAAGCCAGCCAGAACCAGCGAAAGCGGTATCGACAACCAAAGGCTAAGCCCCGCTTGCATCGTTGTGAACCAGACGATGAACCCGCCGATGATCACAAGTTCGCCCTGCGCGAAGTTGAATACCTTGCTGGCGCGGTAAATCACGACAAAGCCCATGGCCACCAGCGAATATAGTAGGCCGATCAAAGCCCCGGTTATAATGTCATTGATGAAATAAACCATCTTCGCCGACCTCCCTTAGGTTTTGGACTGCCGCTTGGCAGCCTTCGATGCGTTTTCGACATCTGATACGCGAACCGTGGCCTTGAGAACGCCTTGACGGCCATTCTGATAGGTCACGGCGATTTCAAGATCGGTCTTGTCACCGCCGCCATAGATCGCTTCGACAAGGTTTGCATATCGTTCCTCCAAAAAGGCCCGCCGGAGTTTCCGGCTGCGGGTCAACTCGCCTTCATCCGGGTCGAGCTCTTTAGGGAAATTCGCAAACCGCGCGATGCGCGAGCCTTCGGGTAGAAGGCCATTGATGCGCGCCACTTCGCCTTTGATAAGCTCCAGAATTTCGGGTTTTTGCGACAGATCGGTGTATGTCGAGAAGCTGATCTTGTTCTCTTCCGCCCAACGACCCAGAACTTCCATATCGATATTGATAAGCGCGCTGACGAAGTCACGGCTTTCGTCGCCCAGGGTCATGAGATCCTTGATGAAGGGGCTGTAGCGCAACCGCGTTTCGATGAACTGCGGCGGATAGCTGTGCCCGTTTGCCAGGCGGCGCATGTCCTTGACACGATCAAAGAACAAAAGCTCGCCGTCGTCGGTCATGGACACCGCGTCACCGGTCTTGTACCAACCGTCTTCGGTCAGCTCCTCTGCGGTCTTTTCGGGCTTGCCGTGATAGCCGCCGAAGCCCGATCCGCCCCGCACCTGAAGCTCGCTTTCGTCCGAGACTCTGTAGTCCAGCGGTTCGCCGTAGTTCGTGTTGCTTTGCATCCAGCTGCCGCTGGTTTCCAGCTGATAGCTTTCGCCGACATGCGCAGTCAGAAGGCCGATTTCGGTCGCGCCATAGACGTTGCGCAGTTTGACGCCCATTGCGTGGAACATGCGAAAGACGTCAGGTGCCATCAGGGCGCCGCCGCTCATTGCGTTTTTGGCCTTACCAAGGCCAAGATTGTCGCGCAGGTGATGCAGCACCAGCGCCTCGGCAAAGGGAAGCTGCAGGCGTGCGGCAAGGCTGGGGCTGCGCCCTTCCAGCCGCTCGACATAAACGTTGCGGCCGACTTTCATACCCCAATTGTACATCGCATTGCGGAACTTGCCCGCACCCAACATCCGGGCCTGGACGATAGAGGCGAGGTTCTCCCACTGGCGCGGGCTGAACACCAGCGCGTCAACCGCCAGTTCGCGAATGTTGGTCAGCACGTCTTCGGGGCCTTCGGGGAAATTGACGACCATGGGCGCGATCAAACCGATCGACAGGCCGAAAATCTGTTCCGTGACCCAGGCGGGGGAAATGTAGGTCAGGTATTCCGTGCCTGGCGCGATTTCGATTGCCCCCATCACCCGCGAGCAGTTGTCGAACAGGTAACGATGGCTGATGACAACGCCCTTGGGTTTTCCCGTGGTCCCGGAGGTATAGGACAGCAAGGCGGTATCGTCCGCCCGCCCGCGTTTGACGTGTTCTTCAAATCTGGCAGGCTCTTTGGCGTGGATCTGACGTCCAGCCGCGCTCACACTTTCAAAGGAATGCAACAGGGGATGATCATAGCCCCAGAGGCCGGAATCATCCCAGTAAACGATCGCCAGGGCACCCGGGTATTTGCCCGCGATCTCGATGCATTTATCGACTTGCTCCTGATCCTGCGCCAGAAAAATCCGCGTTTGCGAGTCTTCGGCCAGATACAGAATCTCTTCGGCGTTCTGATCCGGATAGACGGACAGGACTTTGCCGCCCAATGACTGGACGGCGTATTCAGCCCAGAAATGTTCGGGTTCGTTTTCGCCGATCATCATGACGGAATCGCCCGCCGACAGGCCCAGGTTCTCCAGCCCGAGAGCCAGGGCACGAACCCTGTCAAGCACATCGGCCCAGGTGAATTCACGCCAGATACCAAGGCGCTTGTGGCGTTCGGCGAGGTCGTTCGGCGAGGAGATTGCACGCGCGAGCAACACCTGTGGCAGGGTTTCGCTATGTGTCACTGCCGGGTCTGAATAGACCATTGCTGTTCTTTGTTTGACCATCCCGCTACCCCAGATATGCCTTGATCACAGCCGGGTCCTTCTGGATTTCTTCCGGGGTGCCTTCGGCGATCACCCGCCCGAAATCCAACACCACAATCCGGTCGGCAAGGTCCATAACCACGCCCATGTCGTGCTCGACCAGAACCACCGGAATCTTGCGCGCTTCCCGCACATCGAGAATGAAGCGCGCGAGGTCTTCTTTCTCTTCCGAGTTCATACCGGCCATCGGTTCATCCATCAGCAGGATCGACGGTTCCTGCGCCAATGCACGGCCCAGATCGACACGTTTGCGCAGCCCGTACCCCAACGTGCCCACGGGCCGGTTGCGGATTGCCTCGATCTCCAGAAAGTCGATGATCTCTTCAGCGGCTTCGCGATGTTCCGATTCCTCGCGCATCACGGGACCGAATTGGAAAAAGGCCTGGATCACATTCGATTTCATCAGCATGTGACGGCCGATCATGATGTTTTCCACCACGGTCTGCCCGGCAAAAAGATGGGTGCCCTGAAACGTCCGCGCCAAACCGCGCCGGGCGATCTGGTCAACACGCAGGCCGGTCACGTCCTGACCAGACAATTCGACACGGCCTTTCTGCGGACGGTAGAAGCCCGCAGTAACGTTCAGAAGTGATGTTTTTCCGGCACCGTTCGGGCCGATGATCGCAAGCAATTCATCGTCGTTTACAGAGATGCTCACATCGTCGAGCGCCGTCACACCGCCAAATTTCAAAGTTGCACCACGCACCGCAAGCGGCGCTGAGACGATCCCGCCATTCGTAGTCATGATGCAGCCCGTGTCTTTTCCCGACACGTCATGGAGTCGCGCACAGCCCTACCGTAGGGTTGTCCGTTGAGAACGAGTTTTCCTCGCATCGTTTCTCCTCCCACCTCTTTGTTCAGAGGTTTGCCTGGGCTGTTTACCAAGTTTCCCCGCACAATCTAACAGATGTTAGAAAATTTAGTCAACAACTGAATTCGCTACCGAAGAAAACCGATCAGACAGCCGCGTACTCTGCGGAAAAGCTTCGAAGACCTTTTTGATCCTGACACCAGACTGTCCCGGAGGCACCGGTCCCTTCATTGTGCAATTGCAATTCGCAGGGCAGGGTCAGCGGTGCGAGTCCGCGGAAAGAAAACCGGTGGGGCGACGTCTTCAACGCATTCGCCGCCAGGTTCAGAAGCAGCGTCGCCTGCAATGGGCCATGCACAACAAGCCCGGAATAGGCTTCGGCTTCGGTGGCGTAGACATGGTCATAGTGGATGCGATGGGCATTGAACGTCAGCGCCGAATAGCGAAACAGCAGCACAGGATCCGGAGTCAGGCTCGATCTGAGCGTGGCGGGGTCGCCCGCGCCGGGTGCGCTCTTCACCGGGCGGGGCGCGGTGATCTTACGAAAGACAATCGACTGCTGTTCCCGGATACAAAGCCGGTTGCCGCTAAAATACTCGTGTTCGATGGTCACAAAGACCAACGCTCCGCTGCGGCCCTGCTTGGCCGTTATATCCCCGATCGACGAGCGGCGGGTGAAGGTTTCACCGATCGTCAGCGGCGCGATATGTGTAACATCGCCGCCGGCCCACATGCGGGCGGGCAGCGGTACCGGGGGCAGAAATCCACCCCTTGCGGCATGGCCATCTTCTGACAGGGCGGCAGCTGGCACGGTATCAAGGGCAATACACCAATGAATTCCCAGCGGAACATCACCCGCTCCGCCCCAAAGGTGCGGGCCGAATGTGGCACGGAATTTGTCGATCAGCCCCTGCGTCAGAACATCTTCACTGGTTTCGGTGCGTCCCAGCCAGGGCGCAAGCGCGTCTAGGTCGATCTCACTCATGGTCGCGAACTCAGAAGGATCGCGGCATGCCGAGGATATGCTCGCCGACATAGGACAGGATCAGGTTGGTCGAGATCGGGGCCACCTGATACAGTCGGGCCTCGCGGAACTTGCGCTCGACATCGTATTCCCGCGCGAAACCGAAGCCGCCATGGGTCTGGATGCAGGCATTGGCCGCTTCCCAGCTGGCTTCCGAAGCCAGCAGCTTGGCCATATTCGCCTGCGCCCCACAATCCAGCCCGGCATCGAAACGTCTGCAGGCCTCAAAGCGCATCAGATTGGCGGCCTCGATGTTCACATAGGACCTGGCGATGGGGAATTGCACGCCCTGGTTCTGGCCTATAGGACGGTCAAAGACCACGCGGTCGCCGGCATAGGCGCGGGCCTTGTCAACGAACCAGTATCCATCACCGATACATTCCGCTGCAATCAGGGTCCGTTCGGCGTTCAGCCCGTCAAGAATATGGTAAAACCCGCGCCCTTCGGTCCCGATCAGGTTTTCAGCGGGGATTTCCAGGTTGTCGAAAAACACTTCATTGGTTTCGTGGCCGGGCATATTGGCGATGGGGCGGACCTCCATGCCGTTGCCGATTGCCTCTTTCAGATCGACCATAAAGATCGACAGGCCCTGCGACTTTTTCTTGACCTCGTTCAGAGGCGTGGTGCGTGCCAGAAGGATCATCAGGTCAGAATGCTGGATGCGGCTGATCCAGACCTTCTGGCCATTGATCTCATACCGGTCACCCTTCTTGACCGCGGTGGTCTTCAGTTTGGTGGTGTCAGTTCCGGTTGTCGGTTCGGTCACGGCCATGGATTGTAGGCGCAACTCGCCGCTGGCAATACTGGGCAGGTATTTCTGCTTTTGCGCGTCCGACCCGTGCCGCAGCAGCGTGCCCATATTATACATCTGCCCGTGGCAATGACCCGCGTTGCCACCGCAGCGGTTCACCTCTTCCATGATGATCGAGGCTTCCGTCAAGCCCAGTCCCGAGCCACCGTATTCCTCGGGGATCATCGCCGCGAGCCAGCCCTCGCGGGTCAGCGCATCGACGAATTCCTCGGGGTAGGTTTCGTTTTCGCCGAACTTGCGATGATATTCTGGCGGAAACTGCGCGCAAAGTGCGCGCAAGGCGTCGCGCAGATCGGTGTGAGTGTCTGGGGCTGACGTCTGCATTGGTTACTTCGCTCCCGGTCCCGACGTTTCAAGAATTTCCTGTTCGGCGCGCTGCCACAGCTCATAGGAAATCGGGTTTTCGCTCTCTTCGAGGATATGACCGACCAGACCGATGGCACGCGCCATGACGCCAAAGCCGCGCACGATCTTCCAGGGGAAGCCGAATTCACAGCAGATTGCACCGATCGCACCAGTGGCGTTGATCGGCAGCATCTTGCCCGATTTTTCTTCGGCGACGGCCTGAATTTTCTGGATCAACGCGATGTATTCACCGGATTTTCCGTTTTCGGCGGCGATCTGGAACAGGCGCGGCGTGCGCGGATCGACGGGCTTGTGCACCGGATGGCCAAGCCCCGGCACGATGGCCTTGCGGGCGCGGAATTTTTCAACTGTTTCGACGGCAAGCGCATCCAGATCGACACCGGTGCCCAACTTGTCCTGCGGCAGCGCCTCGTAAAGCATTTTCGAGGAACCCTCCATCGAACCGACAAAGACGGTGCCAAGCCCACACAGCCCGGCCGCAACGGCCGCCTGAAGCGATTCCGGCGCACCCATGTAAGTCATCCGCGCCGCCAGAGCCGAAGGCGTGATGCCATGTTCGACAAGGGTAATGACGACGGCGTTGAACACCCGGCTTTCCTCGGGCGTGGCTTTCCGTCCCGTCAACTGCAGGAACGCCAGATCGCCGAGGTTCATGTGCCCGAGGATCTCGTTCGGCAGGTCGAGGCCACGCACGCTGATCTTGTCAGAGGTGCTCCAGGCAATATCGGAGCTGATTTTTTCTTTGCGTTTTTTCATTAGACCGGATCCCATGAAAAGACATCCGCCGAAACTTCGAGCGGCGTGAACTGTGATTTGAGCGCGGGAATGGCGCGCTCGGCGATTTCATCGGCGGTCCAGCCATCACCGGAATGGACCGACCGCACGGGGCGGGGCTGATTGAAAAGGAAGATCTCGTTTTTGCGAACCGCAAAGATTTGACCGGAAACGTCAGACGCGCGGTCGCTCATCAGAAAACAGGCCATTGGCGCGACCTTGGCCGGTGTCATTTCCTTGATCTTCTCGACACGCGCCACCTGTTCCGGGGTGTCTGTCTTGATAGACGAGATCATCCGGCTCCAGGCGAAGGGCGCGATGCAGTTCGAACGCACGTTCCAACGTTTCAGGTCGAGCGCGACCGATTTCGAGAAGGCCGCGATGCCCAGCTTTGCGGCCGAATAGTTCGCCTGCGCCAGATTGCCGATCAGCCCCGAGGTCGAGGTCATGTGCACCAAAGCACCGCCCTCCTGTTCGCGGAAATAATCGGCCGCCGCGCGGCTGGTATTGAAGGCGCCGTACAGGTGGACCTTCACCACCGCGTCGAAATCCTCGTATGTCATCTTGTGGAAGAACCCGTCACGCAGGATGCCGGCGTTGTTCACCACCGCGTCGATGCGGCCGAATTCCTTGACACCGGCCTCGATCATCGCGCGGGCGGCGTCGGGGTCGGTGACGTTGCCGCCATCGGCAATGGCGTCGCCCCCGGCGGCCTTGATTTCTTCAACGACTTTCTGCGCCGCAGTTTCCGTCTGTCCGGTGCCCTTCAGTGACGCGCCCAGATCATTGACCACAACGGCAGCGCCTTCGGAGGCTGCCATCAAGGCGATGTCACACCCGATCCCGCCCCCGGCCCCGGTGACCAGAACAACCTTTCCATCAAGTGCCTTTGACATTCTCATCTCCCTCAGCTTGCCTTGCGATATTTGTCCAGGCCGCCGGTATGCATGACCCGGCCCATGAGCGGTACGCCGATGATCTCTTCCGCCTTGGCCGCCGCTGCGATCAGCTTGTCCAGATCAATGCCGGTTTCGATGCCGAGCTCGTGACACAGGAACACCGCATCCTCAGTGCAGACATTTCCTGCGGCGCGGGCGTGGCCGTGGCCCGCGAAAGGACAACCGCCAAGACCGGCGACCGAGCTTTCGAACATGTCCACACCCATCGACAGGGCGGCATGGAGATTGGCGATCCCAAGCCCCCGCGTGTCGTGGATATGCATACCGATGCGCGCCTCGGGCGCCATTTCGCGCAGGGCGTCGATCATGCGTTTGACCGCCTCGGGGTTTCCCCAGCCCATGGTGTCGGCGATCACAAGGATTGGCACGGGGATGTCCTCTTCTTCGCAAAGCTGAAGAATGAAGCGGAAATCGTCCAGAATGCGTTCTTGCGGGATGGGGCCTTCGAGGTTGCAGCCGAAGGCGGTCATCACATAGGCCGCGTCGACCGTATATCCCTCTTCCTTGTAAAGACGAACCCAGTCGCGTTGTTTTTCCCGCATGTCTGCGGACGAACAATTGTTGTTCGATTGGGCAAATGCCTCGGAAGGATAGAACAGCAGGCGCGGGTCGATATCGACCTCATGCGCCGTCAGGGCCTTGCGAAACCCTTTGTCGTTCAGCCACAGCGACGTGTAATTCACGCCCGGCTTGCGCTTGATACGCTGGAACAACTCCCCGGTGTCTGCCATCTGCGGCACATATTTCGGGCTGACAAAGCTACCGACCTGAATGCGCTTCAGACCGGTTTCGCTGAGCATGTCGATCAGTTCGATCCGTTCTTCGATCGGATAGATCTTTTTTTCGATCTGAAATCCCTCACGCGGGCCTTCTTCTCGAAATTCGACGAATTTGGGAAAGTCGCTCATGTCATCACTCCTCGGACGGTAGAATCTCGGCGATGACCTGGCCGCGATCGACCATGTCCCCATTCGAGACGGAAATGTTGCTGGCGATCCCGGCTGCAGCCGCCCGGATCGAGATTTCAAGTTTCATCGATTCCATCACCGCAACCACGTCACCCTCTGCGACAGCCTGGCCTTCGGCGACCTTGATTTCGACAATCATCCCTGTCAGCGGAGAGGTCACGGCGCGATCTGCCACCGCATCACCGCCAGCAAAGGCGAGGGGCGCGGCCGGACGGAAGACCAGGCGGCCTTCGGGCGTGTCCAGTTCGATCACGCCGGCGCTCAGACGTGCTTCGATCAGGTGGACGGTGTCGCCTTCACTCAGGCGCCAGCGGCCCGGCGTGATTTCACGGGCGGACAGTGTCAGCGCTTCGCCGTTTTCCGAATGGACGGTGTATTTGGCACCCGGTTTGACAGGTCCGATGCGCAATTCCTCGGATTCATCGTCTGAATCGGTGAGCGTCACACTCGGCCCCGCTTCGATCGCATCACCGCCCAGGCCAAGCCGCCAGCCGGTAAAGGAGTCACGGTTGGTCCAGGGATTGGCATCAGTACCGCCACGCGACTTGGCCACGAAGAGAATGGCGGCTGCCGCCTTCCACAGATCGGGACGGACAAGGGGGGCTGCCTGTGTCAGTTCGTCCAGCCTGCCGTCGATCCAGCGCGTGTGAACCTGCATCCGTTCGAATTCCGGGTTCCGCACCAACGCCGTCAGGAAGGCGCGATTGGTTTGCACACCCTCAACCGCGACGTGGTCCAAGGCTGTCGCCAGCCGCGCCAAGGCGGTTTCCCGGTCGGGTGCATGCACAATCAGTTTGGCGATCATCGGATCATAGAAGGGCGTCACTGCGTCGCCTTCTTCGACACCGCTGTCGATGCGCAAACCTTCCGGCAGGCTGAGCGTGGTCAAGGTGCCGGTTGAGGGGGCGAACTGCATCGCCGGATCTTCGGCGTAAAGCCGCGCCTCGACCGCGTGGCCATTGATCGCCAGATCATCCTGCACCAGACCAAGGCCTGCGCCTTCGGCAATGCGCAGGTGCAGAGCAACCAGATCCAGGCCGGTGATCGCCTCGGTGACGGGGTGTTCCACCTGGATGCGGGGGTTCACCTCAAGAAAGAAGTAATCCTCGCCCGCGACCAGAAACTCCACCGTGCCGAGGCCGCGATAGTCAAGCGTTTCACCCAGGCGCACCGCGTCATGCGCGATCTCGTCCAGCAGCGCACGGGGCAAGCCCCAAGCCGGAGCCTCTTCGATAACCTTCTGGTGACGGCGCTGAAGCGTGCAGTCACGTTCGAACAGGTGCACCACGTGCCCCTTGCCATCACCCGCGATCTGCACTTCGACATGGCGCGCTTCTGGCAGGAAACGTTCCAGCAACAGCCCTTCGGAGCCAAAGGTGGATTTCGCCTCGCGAAGGGCGCCTTCGATGTCTTCCACAAGGGTGGCCTCATCGGTGACAAGCCGCTGGCCGCGCCCGCCACCGCCGCCGACGGCCTTGAGCAGAACGGGCAGGCCCATTGCGCGGACTTCATCGGCAATCTCTTGCGGATCGGACCACGCGCCTTCGGCACCCGAAATAACCGGGACGCCGGCGGCCACGGCAGCCTCTTTGGCGCTGGCCTTGTCGCCGAAACGGTCAAGCGTGTCCGGGGTCGGCCCCATGAAGACCATGCTGGCGGCCTCGACCGCACGGGCAAAATCAGAGTTCTCGGCCAGAAAGCCATAACCGGGATGGATCGCATCCGCGCCGACCGATTTCGCGGCGGCAATCACCGCGTCGATCTTCAGATAGCTCTCGGACGCCGGTCCGGCACCGATGCAGACTGATTGCCCGATCTCGCGGACATGTAGGGCATTGGCGTCGGCTTCGGAATGCACGCCAACAGGGGTGATACCGCTGGCCCGCGCGGTGCGCGCGATCCGGCAGGCAATTTCGCCGCGATTGGCGATTAGAAGCGTTTTGATTTTCATGATTCGCTCCTCACATCCTGAACACGCCGAAATTGGTTTCGGCCTTGGGTCTGCGCGAGGTCACATCCAGCATGAGCGCCATGACATCGCGGGTTTCACAAGGCTCGATCACGCTGTCGATCCAGAGGTTAGAGGCAAAATTGTAAGCACCTTGAAAATCCTCGTATTCCTTGCGGATGGGCGCCTTGAAGGCTTCCTCCTCTTCGGGGGTCCAGCTTTTGCCTTCGCGTTCGTTGATCTGTGCGCGGACCTGCGCCAGCACGCTGGCGGCCTGTTCCGGCCCCATGATCGCGGACCGTCCTGTTGGCCAGGCGAACATTGCGTCCGGCTGGAACGGGCGGCCCAGCATTGCCAGGTATCCCGCCCCGTAAGAGCCGCCGGTGATGATGGTAAACTTTGGCACCCGGGCCGAAGACATGGCCGTGATCATCTTGGCACCCGCCTTGGCGATGCCCATCTGTTCGACCTCGCGGCCAACCATGAAGCCGTTCACATCCGCCAGAAACAGCAGTGGAATGTCGCGCTGTACGCAGAGGTTGATGAAATGCGTCGCCTTCAACGCGGCCTCGACGAACAGCACGCCGGTATTGGCGAGAATGCCCACTTCGTGGCCGTGGATCCGGCCCCAGCCGGTCATGATCGTGTCACCATAAAGCGGCTTGAACTCGTGGAAATCGCTGTCATCCACCAGCCGTGCGACAATCTCGCGGTTGTCGGTTGGCACCTTGGGGTCGCGGCTGACGATGCCGTAGATTTCCTCGACCGGATAGGCGGGCGCGCGCGGCGTCTTGGGCGTCTTGCGGGGCAGGGGTTTTTCGCCCAGATGGCTGACGATCTCGCGGGTGATGGCCAGCGCGTGGGCGTCATCCTCGGCAAGATGGTCGGTCACACCCGACACGGACGAGTGCATCTTGCCGCCGCCAAGTTCTTCGGCATCCACCTTTTCGCCGGTGGCAGCAAAGGTCAGTTCCGGTCCGCCCAGATACATAAAGCCCTGACCGCGCACGATCACCACCTCGTCGCAGAGCGCCGGGATATAGGCACCACCCGCAGTGCAGGGGCCCATGACCACCGCGATCTGCGGCACACCGTCACCGGACATGCCGATCTGCTGGTGAAAGATCGATCCGAACTGCCCCTCATCGGGGAAAATGTTCTCCTGATCCGGCAGAAACGCGCCGCCGGAATCGACCAGCGTGATCACCGGGAGGCGGTTCTTCCACGCGATCTTCTGGGCGCGCACGTGCTTGCGGCAGGTCATGCCGAAATAGGTGCCGCCCTTCACGGTGGCATCATTGGCGATGATCATGCACTGGCGGCCCTCGATCACGCCGATGCCAGTGATGATGCCCGCCCCCGGCGGTACACCATCATATTTGTTCAGCCCGGCAAGCTCCCCGACTTCCAGAAAGGGGGTGCCCGGATCGATCAGCCGTTCGACGCGTTCGCGCGGCAGGATCTTGCCTTTCGACACGTGCCGTTCGCGGGCCTTTTCAGGGCCACCGACACGTTGTTGCAAGCGAAGGGCATGCAGCTCGCCGACTTTGTCGCGATACTGTGTATCGTTTTGCCGGAAGTCATCTGACCCGGTATCGAGCAGGGATATCATTTTTGTCATGGCAGGTCGGGATATTCTCTCAGAACAAAGGCAACCTTGGCGGCGCCGGGTTTTTCAAAAGTGTCGGGCGCGACCAGGTGAACGTCGGCCTTGAAGACCAGGGCATCGCGCAGGCGCTGTTCGATTTTCTTCTTGAGGGCAGCATCGTCCGCGGTATCGCGGTCGGGTCCGCGTTCGACGATCACTTTCAGCGCGCCCTGCGTGGTATGACCTTCGAAATCGGCCACGATGCGCATGACGCCGTTAGTGTCCGGCACCATCTCGGTGATCACGCTGTTGATGGCCGACGGGAACACATTGGCCCCGCGCACGATCAGCATGTCGTCGGTCCGGCCGGTGCAGCGGATCTTGGGTCCGGTACGCCCGCAGGAACATTCGGTGTCGATCACCTCGATATAGTCGCCGGACCGGAAACGCACCACCGGGCTCGCCTGACGGCCAATCGCGGTATAGATCATCTCGCCCTCGGCGCCTTTTTTCCAAGGGATGATGTCGCCGCTCTCGGGGTCGAGCAATTCAGTGATGATATAGTCCATGTTGACCATGTGCATCCCCGACTGGGCGTCGCATTCGGCCCAGTAGGTCACACCCAGATCGGTGCCACCCAGCATTTCGGTGCATTTCGCACCCCAGGCCGCTTCGATCTTGGCGCGAATTGCCGGGATGCCACCACCGGGCTCTCCTCCGACGATCACCTGTTCCACTCCCAGCTCACTGGCCTTGCATCCCAGCACCTCTGGCGCGTTTTCCGCCAGGTGCAGCACGAAGTTCGGCGCGCCGACGATGCAGCGCGGACGCGTGTCGGCGCAAGCGCGCAGCAGCCGCTCCGCACCGCCATCCGCCCCCACCGGCACATCGATTGTGCCCATGTACTGCAATCCCTGCATCACGGGGATGCCGCCGACAAAGCCCTTGGCCAGCGAAAACGCGTGCAACACCATGTCGCCGGGGCGCACGCCATTGGCAAAGAAGCAGCGCGCTGTCATCTCGTGCCACATTTCGGCGTCGGATTCGGTAAGGGCAACATATGAGGGGCTGCCGGTGGTGCCCGACGAGGCCTGCATCTGAATGATGTCGGCCATCGGCGCGGCGCGGTGTTTGCCAAACGGCGGCTCGGCGGCCAGGCTTTCGCGGATCTCGGTCTTGTAAGTATAGGGCAGCTTTTGCAGGTCTTCGATGGTGCGAATATCGTCGAACTCCACGCCCGCTTCGGCTAACTTTTCCTGATAGAAGGTCGAGTTCGTCTTGAGATAGGCCATCTGCGCACGCAGTCGCTCTTCCTGAATGCGGCGCACTTCGTCAAGCGGCGTGCCCTCGATTTCGTGCCAGAAACGATCGTTTACCTTATCGGCGGCATCCTCCCGCCGGAAGCGCATTCCAAATTGCATATTGTCCTCCGTTCCGGACCGGGCGATCAATAGGACCGCGGCAGACCCATGACCTTTTCGCCGATGAAGCTGAGGCACAGCTCGCGGTTCACGGGTGCCGTACGCAACAGGCGCACCAGCGGATACATCTCGTAAAGTCCCGTATCCTCGGTGAAACCCGATCCGCCATGCGCCTGCAGCGCGGCGTCCACCGCTTCGATCCCAGCTTCGGCGGCGGCATACTTGGCCATATTCGACGAGGCCCCCGCGGGCAGCTTGTTGTCGAATTCCCAGGCCGCGCGACGGGTCATCAGGCTGGCCATCTCGACCGCTGTGTGCGCCTTGGCCATCGGGTGCTGCACGCCCTGGTGTGCACCGATGGGTTGGCCGAAAACATTGCGCTCGGAGGCATAGGCCACGCCCTTGTTCAGCGCGAAGCGGCCGATGCCGCAGCACAAAGCGGCCAGGATGATGCGTTCGGGGTTGAGACTGTCGAACAGGATCGAGAACCCTTCGTCCACCTCGCCGACCACATCCTCGGGGCCCAGATCCACCTCGTCGAAAAACAAGGTCCACTGTTCTTCGGGCAGGGGGATCGAGATCTTCACCCGCTGCTTGTCGACGCCTTTTTTCTTCAGATCTACGGCGAACAGGGTAAAGCCGTCGGTCTTGCGGCTGACTTCTGTGTGCGGCTTGGTGCGCGCCACCACCAGACAATAGTCCGACACCTCGGCGCCGGTGATAAAGGTCTTTTCGCCCGACAGGCTGAACCGGTTGCCCCGACGCTTAGCCAGCGTGGTGGCCTTCATCGTGTTCGACCCGGCACCCGGTTCGGTGATCGCGAAACAGAACTGGATATCACCGCGGCAGGCAGCCGGCAGCAGCTCCTTCTTGTGGAATTCGCTCCCGTGGCTGGCGATATGGGCCAGCGACATGGTCGGCCCGACCACCATCATCAGAAGCGGTATGCCGTGATTGGCGGTGCCCTCCATGAACAACGCCATTTCGGTCATGCCAAGGCCGGCGCCGCCGTATTCCTCGGGCACCATGATGCCCAGAAAACCATCGTCAGCAATCTGTTTGAACATCTCGTGCGGGAACTCATGCCTGCGGGCGTGGTCGAGCCAATACGCATTGTCGTATTTCTGCGCCAACTGACCGCCGTATTCGTAAATCTGGCGCTGTTCGTCGTTCAAAGTGAATTCCATGTTTCGTCCTCAGGCCTTGAATTCAGGGGTGCGCCGGTTCTCGAACGCGTCGAGCCCTTCGGCGACGTCATCACTGGGCAGCGCGCGCACGGCGGCGTCACGTTCCAGCCGCATTTGCTGGTCGATGCCCAGGTCCGTGCCTTCCCGCGCCAGCCGCTTCATCTCGGCGATACCGGGACGCGAGCGGGTGGTGATTTTCTGACAGTATTCCAACGCGGCCTGATGCAGATCCGCATCCGGCACGATATAGTTGACCAGACCGGCCTCTTTGGCCGCGCCCGCCGCAAGCCAGCGGGCTGAGAACATCAGGTCGAGCGCCCGGCGCTGCCCCATCAACCGCGTTAGCCGCTGCGAGCCGCCCCAACCGGGAATCAGTCCGAATTGTGCATGCTGATCGCCAAACTGAGCGGTTTCGGCGGCGAAACACACATCGCAAGCCAACATCAGTTCGATCCCGCCGGCCAGACACAACCCCTGCACTGCCACCACGACAGGGAGGGAGGAGGTTTCGAGCGCACGCAGGTTTTCCATGCCAAAGGCGATGAAGTGATCCAGCGCGGCGGGATCGTTCAATTTACCTTTCACTTCCACCAGATCGGCACCGGTGCAAAAGTTCTTGCCCTGTGCCCGGATGAGGATCGCCCGGATATCCGGGTTCGCCTCGAATTCCGAACGCGCGGCAGATATGCGCTCATGCACGTCAAGTGACAGGCAATTGAATTTCTCGGGGCGGGCCAGCTCGATGATGCCGGTGTTGCCCTCGGTCGTGACGATAATGGGATTGCTCATTTCTGAGCTCCCGTCGCCTTCTTGTCATATTGCAGCGCCATCCGTCCGACCTTCTCGCGGGCAATCACCAGCTTCTGGATCTGCGCGGTGCCGTCACCGATCTGCAGACCAAGCACATCGTTATAGCGCTGGTGGTGAGGCAGGTCGGTGGTATAGCCGTAATGTCCGTGCAGGATCAGGCACTGGTGCAGGATCTCGCAGGCGGTTTTGGGCAGGTACCATTTGCACATGGCCGCCTCGGACGTATGCGGCAGACCACGGTCGCGCAGGTCCAGCGTGTAATAGCAAAGCTGGCGCATCATGGTCAGTTGAGTTTCGGCTTCGGCCAGCGGGAAACTGACGCCCTGATACTGCACAATCGGCGCACCAAAGGCTTCGCGTTCCTGGACATAGGCCCAGGTTTCATCCACCGACGCTTGCGCGGCACCCAGGCACTCCAGCCCGATCAGTGCGCGCGAATAATCAAACCCGGCCATGATCGTTCCGAAGGCGCGATCCTGTTCGGCCATCATGTTTTCGGCCGGCACGAAGACGTCGTCAAAGAACACCGACCCACGCCCGACGGGCTTGGTGCCGATGTCGTCAAAATGCGTGCGCTTGATGCCGTCCTGGTTCAGATCGACAAAAAAGGCGCTGACCCCGCGTGAGCCACCGTTAGGATCGCCGGTGCGGGCAAAGACGACCGCCGCATCGGCCTGACTGGCAAAACTCATGGATGTCTTTTCACCGTTCAGCCGCCAACCGTTTCCGGATTTCTCGGCCTTCAGAATCAGGTTCGCCGCGTCCGATCCGCCGCGCGGCTCTGTCAGACCCAGACCAATGACGGCATCACCCGAAACAACCTTGGGCACCCATTTCGCCGCGATGTCGCGGGAGGCATGCTTGGCAACCATTCCGCCCATGAGAGAGCCGAGAAGCTGCACGTAACTTGCGTTGAAATCAGCATAGGCGATCTCTTCGACGATCAGCCCTGACGCGACAGAGCTTTCACCCAGTCCGCCGAATTCTTCCGGCAGATCGGCCCCGATCAGACCGAGTGCGCCCATCTCCTTGATCAGCGCACGATCAAAGGTATGGCCGCTTGCGCGCTCCTGATATGTGGGCGCAAGCTTTTCAGTTGCGAAGCGCTTCGCGGTTTCGCGAAAAGCCTTCTGATCGTCTGTTGGCTGGAAATGCATCGGTGCTCCTCCCAATGACCGAAATTTATCTTTCCAAAAATCTAACATTTGTTAGAATACAGATCAAGCATAGTTTTGAGGAGGATGCCCACAATGGAAAATAAGCCAACGGAGAGCTTCGGGACCATGCTCTCGCCGATCCGCGCAGGCCAGCATACATTGCGAAACCGTGTCATCATGGGGTCGATGCACACGCGGTTGGAAACCGAGCCTGACGGCATAGCCAAACAGATCGCCTTTTATTCTGAGCGGGCGCGGGGGGAGGCGGCGATTCTGGTCACCGGCGGGTTTTCCCCCAATGCCGAGGGCATATTCGATCCCGAAGGTCCGCGAATCGACGACCCGGAAGAGGCGCGCAGCCTGCGCCCGATCTGCGAGGCGGTGCAGGCCGAAGGCAGCCTGATCTGCGCGCAACTCCTCCACGCCGGGCGCTATGCAAAAATCGAAGGTTGTGTGGCCCCGTCGCCGATCCGTGCACCGATCAACCGTTTCGTCCCGCGTGAAATGTCCGATGCTGACATCCGCCGCACCATCGAGGATTTCGCCGCGGCAGCCGCCAACGCGCAGGCGGCCGGGTTCGATGGCGTCGAAATCATGGGGTCCGAGGGATACCTGATTAACGAATTCACCGTTACCCACACCAACAAGCGCGAAGACGACTGGGGCGGAAGCGCCGAGAAGCGCCATCGATTCCCGGTCGAGATCGTGCGCACGGTGCGTGAACGCTGCGGGCCCGACTTTCTGGTCATCTACCGGATTTCCGCCGCCGATCTGGTCGAGGGCGGCGCGCCCGCCGATGAAATCGCCGCACTGGCGCGCAAGATCGAGGCGGCAGGCGCGGATATTCTGAACACCGGCATCGGCTGGCACGAGGCGCGCGTGCCGACCATCGCCTATCCGGTGCCGCGCGGCGCCTGGCGCAAGGCAGCGGCCAACGTGAAAGCGGCGGTATCGATTCCGGTGGTCGCCTCGAACCGAATCAATACGCCCGAGCTTGCCGAAGACATCCTTGCCTCTGGCGATGCAGACATGATCTCGATGGCGCGCCCGTTTCTGGCCGACCCGCATTTCGTGAAAAAGGCGCGCGACGGCCGCGCGGACGAAATCAACACCTGCATCGCCTGCAACCAGGCCTGTCTGGATTTCATCTTTTCGGACCGGCCTGTCGGGTGTCTGGTCAACCCACGCGCCGGGCGTGAAACCGAATTTCGGGACACGCCAACTGACGCGCCGCAGAAAGTGGCTGTGGTTGGCGGCGGCGCGGCGGGCCTGGCCACGGCGGCCGAGGCGGCGCGGCTGGGCCACGATGTCACGCTGTTCGAAGCGCAGAACAAACTGGGCGGCCAGCTGAATCTGGCCCGCGCGGCGCCGGGCAAGGACGAATTCGACGAAACCCTGCGGTATTATGCCGGTCAGCTGAGAAAGCACGGGGCCAAACAGCGGCTGGGGCAGCGGGCCGACGTGAACGATCTTGACGGTTTCGACCATGTGGTTATCGCCACAGGGGTCACGCCGCGTATTCCCGACCTGCCGGGTATCGACCATCCCAGCGTCGCGACTTATGCGGAAATCCTGTCCGGCGACCGCGAGGCGGGCGACCGTGTCGTGGTGATGGGGGCCGGTGGCATTGGCCATGATGTGGCCGAATTCCTGGTGACCGAACCCGCCGAGGCCGCCAACACAGACGCCTTTTGCGAAACATGGGGCGTGGACCCCGAGTTTGCCACCCCGGGCGCCCTGGCTGGCGATCCATTGGCACCGAAACCGTCGCGACGCAAAGTCGTTATGCTTCAGCGCAAGACAGCAAAACCGGGCGCGGGGCTTGGAGTTTCAACAGGGTGGATTCTGCGCAACGCGCTGCGCAAACACGGGGTCGAGGCGATGGGCGGGGTGACCTATGACCGCATCGACGACGCGGGGCTGCATATCCTCACGGACGAAAGCCCAATGATCATCTCGGCCGATACGATTGTGCTATGCACCGGCCAGGAGCCGGAACGCGCCCTGGCAGAGGAGCTTGCCGCCCGCGGTGTCACGGTTACGATGATCGGCGGGGCAAAGGAGGCCGCCGAACTTGATGCTCTGCGCGCCATTGATGAAGGGGTGCGTCTGGCGCAAAGTCTCTGAACCGAAGCCCTGGCAAGGGAGGAAACCATGCTGACCGACGTCATCCGTGCAGGGCGCGCTGATCTGTATTCGATCTTTCGAACCCGCGCACAGGACTGCGCCGGGGCTTTGGCCATTGAGGACGGCAGCAAGAAACTGACCTACGGCGAATTGCTGGGGCGCGTCGATCGTCTGGCTGCCGTCTTTCTGGCAAGAGGCGTGGCACCCGGCGACAGGATCGCGATCCTGTCGCACAACCGGTCTGAATACCTGGAGGTCGAACTGGCTGCGGCGGGAATCGGCGCGATCGTCGCTTGCCTGAACTGGCGGCTTGCTCCCGATGAACTGCGGCATTGCATCGATCTGGTCGCGCCGGTTCTCGCCGTCGCCGAACCGGATCTTTCAGAAGCCTATCGGGCCGTCGCGGCGACACCCTGTCTGACCGTCGGGCCAGACCTGGACACGGCCATTGCCGGGGTCGAACCGGACCCGCGCACCGGAACCATGGTAGACGATCCAGAGGCCGGTCTGACGATCCTTTACACCTCGGGGACCACGGGCCTGCCCAAGGGGGCGCTCATCAGCCACCGCGCGCATATCGCCCGATCCATGGCTTTTGCGGCACAACTGGCGCTGGATCCCAGCGACGGGTTCATCGCCTGGGCACCGATGTTCCACATGGCGTCCACCGATCATGCGCTGGCGACAATCCTGCGGGGCGGGACCGTGGTGATGGTGGATGGTTTGCAGCCTGCGGTCATCAACGAGGCGCTGTCGCGCCACAGGATCGGCTGGTTCGTGATGATGCCGGGTGCGCTGGACGCCTTTATCGCAGACCGGCGCGCCAACCCTCTGCCGGTGAAGGGCATCAAGGTTTGCGGCGCAATGGCCGATCTGGTGCCGCCGCATCAAATCGCGGAACTGACGGGCCTTCTGGACACGCCCTATCTGAATTCCTTCGGGGCAACCGAAACCGGCCTGCCGCCGGGGACCGCCGATCTGATTGCGCCGGGTGTTACCCCGCACCGGCTTTCCAAGCGCATCAGCGCATTTTGCGAGGTTCGGCTGGTCGATCCTGACGACCGCGAAGTCCCCGATGGAACGCCGGGCGAAATGGCAGTGCGGGGCCCAACGTTGTTTTCAGGGTACTGGAACGCCGACGACACCAACGCCCGCGACTTTCGCAACGGCTTCTTCCACATGGGTGACCTTTTCCGGCGCAATGTGGACGGCACGGTCGACTTTGTGGACCGGGCCAAATACTTGATAAAGACCGGCGGCGAGAATGTCTATCCTGCGGAAATCGAGCGTGTGCTTCTATCCCACCCCGGTGTAGTCGATGCTGCGGTGGTGCGGGCATTTGACACGAAATGGGGGGAAAGCCCGGTGGCCTTTGTCGCCTGCGGCAATGACGGGCCGGATGCCGAGGCGCTGATGAATTTGTGCCGCGAAAGCCTCGCAGGCTACAAACGGCCGCGCGAGTTTCGCTTTATCGCGTTCGAGGACTTTCCCAGATCGACCAGCGGCAAGGTTCAGCGGCATGTGCTCGAAACATGGATCGGGGACGAGAAAGCCGAAACCAGTTGATACACCGGCGCACAATGGATGTGAGGTCATGAACATAACATCCCGTGAGCCCGTCCGGTGCTGATATAATATTAATGTATTCCGGTGACTTACACCGAAGATGGGAATTCCCCTGCCGATGATTGTCCGGATCATCGCGTTGGTGTAAAATAATTATCCGCTTTCTTTTTGTAACCGTCAATCCCAAGCCGTCAGCATTGCGTTTCAAACCGAGAAGGAGACCGAAAACATGACGAGTGTCGCAATTGTCTATTTCAGCGGGTATGGGCACACGGAGGTTCAAGCGAACGCCGTGGCCGAAGGGGTCAGAAGTGTTGAAGGCACCGAAGCCAAGATTCTGAAACTGCCCGAAAATGGGTAACTTGACGAAGCCGGCTGGGCGGCGCTGGATGCTGCCGACGCCATCGTCTATGGCAGTCCGACCTACATGGGCGGCCCCGCGTGGCAGTTCAAGAAGTTCGCCGATGCCAGCTCGAAGCCCTGGTTCACGCAGAACTGGAAGGACAAGATCGCCGGTGGGTTCACCACCTCGGCTACAGTCAACGGTGACAAATTCTCGACCATCCAGTATTTCATCACGCTGTCGCAACAGCATGGCCAGATCTGGTGCGGCGTCGGGCTGATGGCGCCGAATACCAAGGCCGACGGCCCGGAAAAGATGAACTGGACAGGTGGTTATTCCGGCCTTCTGGCAATCGCGCCCTCCGACAGCGCGCCCGAAGAGTTCCCGGCCGGTGGCGATCTGGACACCGCGCGCGCCTATGGCAAGCGGTTGGCCGAAGTCACACTGCGCTGGCAGGGCTGAACCAGGGCCACGGACCGGTGACCGGCCCCTGCGGCTTGGGGCGGTCGAGGCGGGAACGCAGAGTCCCGCCCGGCCGCCCGTTATCCGGCCACGCCTGTCAGCCCGACAATCGCCGTCAGGTCACTGGACGAAAGCATCCCGGTTCTGGGCAACGAAATCAGCAAATCGGCGGGCAGGGCGCCCCAGCACGTCGCTGACCGTGGTCTCGATACCGGCAAGGTAGCCCTTGGGCGCGATGGACGCCAGTTCGACCATGGCCCCGGCGACCTCGTCCTGCATTCCGCCGGCGATCATGGACGCCTTGGTATCCTCGGCCGACAGGGGCGCGCAGGTGACATTTCGCCCTGTCACCTCGGACAGAAGGGCCGCGATATCATCTCCGGTCAGCGCTTCGGGCCCGGTCAGACCAAGACCCTTGCCTGCGTAACCCGGAGCGGTCAGCGCCTCGGCGGCGACATCCGCGATGTCGCGGGCGTCGATCCAGGCAACGGGGCCGCCCAGATCATCGTAGTACACCGCATTCTTCGCAATGCTGCCGGCCTGCCAGAGCAGGTTCTGCATGAAATAGGTCGGCTGAACGAAGGTCCAGTCAAGGCCGCTTTGCTTCAAGAGTTCCTGGGTGTCGGAATGCCATTTGCCAAAGGTCAGCCCCGCCTTGGGTGACGCACCCAGCCCGGTGGCCACAACGACATGGCGCACCCCCGCGACCTTGGCCGCCTCGATCACGTTCGCCTTCCATTGGCGCATGTCCAGATGGGCAGGCGTGACCAGGTATATCTTTTCTGCCCTGTCACAGGCCCGCGCCAGCGCGGCGGGATCGGTGAAATCCGCGGCGACCGCCTCGCATCCCTTGGCCTTGAGCGTGCCAACCTTTGCCGGGTCACTGGTGACAGCGCGCACGGTAGCGCCCTTTGCCAGAAGCGTGTCGACAAGAGGCGCGCCGGTGGTGCCCGTGGCTCCGAATACAGTGATCATGGCTTTTCCTTTTGCAGGTCTGCGATGGGTTGAATGGTTTCAGGGTTGCTGATCGACGACAGATCGCCTGGATCTTCGCCGAGGAAGGCGGCGCGCACGACCCGGCGCATGGTTTTCATACTACGCGTCTTTGGCAGCGCCTCGACAAAGTGGATCTCGCGCGGGCGGAAGGGTTTCGAGACGATCTCTCCGACCCGATCCTTGAGCCGGTCCACGAGGTCCGCGTCCAGCGACACATCCGGTGCCGCCACGCAGACGCAGACGACGGCCACACCCTTGATGTCGTCAGGTGCCGCGATGGCGGCGGCATCCACCACCTCTCCGCTCTCGGTCAGGGCCGCCTCGATCTCGGGCGGGCCGATCCGTTTACCGGCGATGTTCAGCGTGTCGTCAGACCGGCCCAGGATAAACCATGTCCCGTCCGGATCGTAGCGCACCCAGTCGCCGTGCCGCCAGAGGCCGGGGAAGGTGGACCAGTAGGTTTCAAGGTAGCGATCGCGGTCGCCCCAAATGGCCGGGGTCAGCCCCAGAGGCGGCTGGGTAACGACCAGTTCGCCCACCTCGCCCGGCGCGGCTTCGCTGCCGTCCTCGCGCAGCACTTTCGCGCCGACCCCCAGGGCCTGGGCGGAAAATCCGCCGGGCTTGATTTCGTGCAGCACGGTCGATGTCAGAATAGCACCGAACAACTCGGTCCCGCCCGAGATGTTCAGCGGCACCGCGCGGCGGCGGCAGATATGATCCAGTTGCCAGCGCCAGGCGTCCTCGGTCCAGGGTTCCCCGGTCGAGGCGACAATGCGCAGGGGCGACAGGTCGTAGTCTGTCAGCGGCTCGAGCTCCTGCGTCATGAACTGCCGTACCAGGGTTGGCGCCACGCCGAGATGCGTGACCTTCATCTCGGACGCAAGGCGCAAAAGTCTGAACGAATCGCCGGGCATCGATGGTGCGCCTTCAGCAAGCACCAGCGTTGAACCCGACAGCAGCACCGACAAAAGGGTGAGCGGTCCCATGACCCATCCCATGTCGGTCATCCACAGGTGCCGGTCATCCTGTTTCATGTCGAGACAAAGCAGGAAATCAGCCGTGGCCTTGGCCTGCACCCCCAAATGGGTATGCACGACGCCTTTGGGCCGCCCGGTGGTGCCCGATGTATAGGCGATAAGGAAGGGATCTTCGGCCTTGACGGGAACAGCGGCGAAATCCGGACTGGCGGGGCCCACGGTTTCGGTCCAGTCGAGATCGCGGGTCGGATCGGCCACCGCGCCGCCGAACCGTCGCAGGCTGACCACGGTGTGCACCGAAGGCACCTCGGTCAGGGCTTCGGCAAGCGCCGCCTCCATCCAGACCGGCTTGCCTCGCCGGGGTGTGGCATCCGCTGTCAGCACCGCTACGGCACCGGCATCGTTCAGGCGCGATACGATGGCATGGGGCGCAAAGCCGGAAAACAGCGGCACCGCGACCGCGCCCAGTCGGGCAATACCCAGCAGCGCGGCCTCGATTTCGGGGATCATCGGCATATAAATGCCCACCGCCTGACCGGGCTTTACGCCGCGCGCGTCAAGGGCCGAGGCGGCGCGGGCGGCTTCGGCGGCAAGTTGGGAATAGGTCCAGCGGCGGCGGCTTCCGTCTTCGCCGATCCAGTCGATCGCGACTTTTTCGCCCAGGCCATCGGCAATTCGGGCGTCAAGACAGGTTTCCGTCAGATTCAAAGTGCCTCCGACGGCCCATCTGACCGATTCTGAACCTTCGGAGATGTCCCGCAATCGTGTGTAGGGTCGCGCGATCCGAATGCCGACGTGGTCGATGATCCGGCCCCAGAACCAGTCCGGGTCCTCATTGGTGCGGCGGGCGAGATCTTCGTAACTGTCAATGCCCCAGTCCTTCAGAAAAGCGGTCAGCGTGCTTGAACGCTGAATGTCAGAGTCTGGCTGAAACATTCATCACCTTTCTTCAAAAAAAGACCGCACAGTGAGCGCGGCCAGTCGGGGAGGTAAAATATCTTGTCACGGCTTGGTCGCAGCGCCATGTAACAGGCGCTGCGACCAGCGGTTAACCGTGCATGGACAAGCCGCCCGAAACCGATATCACCTGGCCGGTGATGAATCCGGCGTCATCCGACGACAGGAAGCAGATGATGCCAGGGTAATCTGTCGGCTGCGCCAGGCGCTTCATCGGAATTGCCCGCTTGAGACCTTCGGCAATTTTTTCACCAGCTTCGCCCTGGGCAACCTGTGCGAACAGCGGCGTATCGGTCGGGCCGGGGGCGACGGCGTTCAATTGAATACCTTTGCGTGCAAGTTCGCGCGCTACAGTCTTGGTGAACGATATGATGCCGCCCTTGCAGGCCGAATAGACAGCCTCGCCCGATGACCCGACGCGACCAGCGTCGGACGCGATATTGACAACGCGGCCACCACCGTTCTTCACCATGCCCGGAAGCACCGCGTGGTGCATGTTCAGCGGACCGTATAGATTGATGTCGATGACCTTTTTCCAGAGATCGACATCTGTATCGAGGAACGGTTTAATCACGTCCCAGCCGGCGTTGTTCACCAGCGCATCGATCGGGCCTCCGGCCTCGAATTCGGCCACCGCCTTGTCGACCTGGGCGTGGTCGGTGATATCTACCTTGAAGGCCTGCGCCTTTCCGCCAGCCTCGGTGATCAGTCGGACAGTTTCTTCCGCCCCATCCTTGTTCAGATCGAAAACGGCGACTTCGGCACCTTCTTCGCCGAACCGTCCGCAAACCGCGCGACCAATGCCGCTGCCGCCGCCGGTCACGATGACCCGTTTCCCACTCAACCCTCGCATAAGGAGGTCCTCCTTCTCCAATAGACCTTCGTAGAGAACTTGATTCGGTACGTTCTCCTTCATATTCTAACATTTGTTAGAATTATTGCAATGGACAACCTCACCACCGGCAAGTATCGACATGGAATGGTACAGATGACAGACGCAGCCAAGAGAGCAGACGATGATCTGAGCAAGTCGGAGAGAACCCGCGAAGCGATCCTTTCGGCGGCCGCTCGACTTTTTCGGTATGAAGGTTATCACGCGACGACGATGCGCGATATCGCGCAGGAAGCGGGCGTTGAGGCCGGCAGCATATACTACCATTTTCAATCCAAGGATCAGATTCTCACCGAGGTTCTGGAACTTGGTGTGCGTCAGCTCTACGAAACGGTCAGTCAAATCGTTCGGGTTGCAAAGAAGAATCCGGAGGATTTCCGCAGGACTTTCGCATTGCTGATCGAAACCCACCTGACCTACCTGTTGACTGAGAGCGATTTCACCTCGGCCAATATCCGGAACTATCCGATGTTGTCGGATGAAACACGCGCTCCCCACCGTGATCTGCGTGCCTCTTATGCAGCAGCCTGGGGCAATTTCCTGAAAGAAGCAAAACGTAACGGTCACCTTCGACGAGACATATCCATTACTGTGATCCGCCAGTTCATCCTGAGTGCCATGAACTGGACCGTGGAATGGTACGATGTCGAAAAGTATCCGGTGCACATCCTCGCTGAACGTATGAGCAAGCTGATACTTGACGGTATGTGTTTGGATCGCAGAGCTGAAACAGAAGGTCTGAAGCTGACCCCCGCCGCTCCCGTCAATATCCCTGATACCAACGGCAAGGCCGCGAAGACCCGCGCAGAGATCCTGCGAGTGGCGGCGCGCGTTCTGAGGGACAATGGCTACAAGGCGACAACGCTGCGGAAGATCGCTGACGAATCGGACATGAAGGCGGGTAGCGTCTACTACCATTTCAAATCCAAGGAAGCGATCGTGGACGAGGTACTCAACGAAGGGTTAAGCGATCTGCTATCCGGTGTCAGTGCAGCCGTTCAGAAGTTCGATTCCCCATGCGATCATCACACCAGAATAGCAACCGCAATCTGGACGCATCTCGATTTTCTCTTTAAGGCAAGCGAGTTCACCTCAGCGAACATCAGAAGTTATGGGATGCTGCCCAACCACTTTCGGGAAAGGCACCGAGGCATTCGCCACGACTACGGACGACTTTGGGACATGATCCTTCGCGAAGCGCAGCAAGACGGTGCCATAAGGTCGGATATCAAGATCGTTCCTTTGCGCCAGGTGATGTTGGGTGCCTTGAACTGGACGGTAGAGTGGTTCGACCCGAACAAGGCAGGAGTGGAAGGGTATCTCTCACTGCCTGAGTTCTCCGGTATGCTCATCAAGCTTCTGCTGGAAGGAATTTGCAACCGGGAAACCGCCCCGTCCACAGGACAAGGCACGACCTGAAAGCAGTCGCAGTGGTCAGACCAGAAGGAAGTGATACAGCCCTTCGGCAACCGCCTTTTCCCGATCCGTCTGCCAGCTGAGCACGCTGACGCTTGCCATCCGCTTGCCCTTGCGCGTGACGTTTGCGCGCGCAAAAAGCGGTCCCTTCACACCGGGTCTGAGGTAATCGACGGTCAGGTTGATCGGCTTGGCCGGAACGTCGGCGAAATCGGGCTGTACCGCGACGGCGGCAGTGGCCTCCATAAAACTCGCGATTATGCCGCCATGGTAGTACTCCATGATCGGGTTCCCGATATGGCGGTCATCAAAGGTCATTTCCGCTTCGGCATGGAGGCTATCCAAGCTTTGGACCTCAAAGTTGAGAAATCGGAAAAACGGCACCCGGGATACGTGGGCATTGACAGTTTGCAAATCCATCACGAGGCTTTTCCTTTGGTCATCGCTTCAAACAGGCTGGTTTCCCCACGCGTCAATGCAAACGAGGCGGTTCCACGGGCGATTTCAGCATTATCATGGCCCTCGAACCAGACGCTGCCGGAATTGAAGGCGATGTGGCGGGTCTGGCGAAAACAATGCGCTTGAACGATGACATCCGCGCGCGAACGAGCAGGGCGCAGGTAATCAACTCTCAGATCAAGAGTGGCCATGGTACTGACGCCTTCGATGGCGACAAAGTTAGCCAATCCAAAGACACTGTCCAGAAGCGCCGTCAGGATACCACCATGGAGCAGCGTTTGTTCCGCATCGGCGCAAAAGTCCGGATTGAACGGCATCCGAACGCGAACGCCTTCGGTCGAGACCTCTTCGATCTCAAGCGCCATATGCGTAATCAGACCCTTGCCGCGCGCATTCCACATCTGCGCGATTTGCTCCATTTTCTTTTTGGAGATATCAGACATGCAATTCTTCCATTAGCGCCCTGTGAAGTTGGGTTTTCGTTTCTCGATGAACGCAGCAACCGCCTCGTGATGGTCTTCGGTCTGATGCATGAGCGCCTGATAGGCCGCCGCAGAATTCAGGAAATCCGGTAGATCCATCCGTTCGGCATTGCGCATCAGACGCTTGGCGACGCGCACCGCACGCGGTGGTTTCGCTGCGATGACGGCGGCCCGTTCGCGAGCCCGTGCCATCAATTTTTCATGAGGCACCAGCTCAAGCACCATGCCAAGCTCCAGCGCTTCCTTGGCCTCGACCATGCGCCCTGAGAAGGTCAGATCGGCGGCCTTCTGGTGGCCCAGACGACGCAACAGGAACCAGCTGCCCGCATCGCCCGGAATGATTCCGAGATTCAGAAACACCTCGCCGAACCTTGCTTTTTCGGACGCGATGCGCATGTCGCACATCATGGTCAGGTCGCACCCCGCGCCCACCGCCGGGCCGTTGACTGCGGCGATGGTCGGAATATCCATGTTGTAGAGCGCAAGCGGCAGCCGCTGCACCCCATCAACATAGCTCTGCGCCGCCGCCAGCGGCTCCTTGCGGAACACGCTGTCGGAATCGTTCATTTCCTTGATGTCGCCGCCGGCACAAAAGGCCGGGTCGGCGCCGGTCAGGATCATGACGCTGACCTGCGGGTCTGCCTGCACCTTGGCGAAGGTCTCCAGAAGAGCAGCGATCATGTCGTTTCCGGTGACCGGGTTGCGCCGCTCGGGATCGTTCAGCGTAACCGTGGCGATCCTGTCGGACATCTCCAGAAGGACTGGGTGTTTACTCATTCTTGCCATCTCCCCGTTCGCGTTTCTCGAACATCGCGGGGTTGATCATGTCCCGCGCGTCATGACCCATATGCAAGGTCTCACCGCCGTCTACATAAATGTCTTCTCCGGTGATGAAACCGCCAAGTTTCGAGGCCAGGAAAATGATCGTGCCTGAGATGTCCTCGGCCGCCCCCATCCGGTTTAGCACCGAGCGGTTCAGCTTTTTCCACTGTTCCGGCGGAATCGGATAGCGGCCAAGCGCATCGGTCTTGATCGTGCCCGGCGCGACACAGTTCAGCCGGATGCCGTATTCGCCCCATTCGGCGGCCAGCGTTTTCATCATGCCCGTCACACCGGCGCGGGCGGCGACGGTGTGTGTAAAGCCGGTAAGCGCGGTGCGCGCCGAGATGGCGGTGACAAACACAACCGATCCACCATTGTCGTACATGAAGTGATCCGCCGCTGCCCGGGTCATCTGCCAAGACCCGATCAGGTTGTTGCGGATCACGGCTTCGAAGCCCTTGTTGGTGATATCGCGGGCGGCCGCGATATACTGGCCGCCGGCATTGTTCACCAAAACATCCAACTGCCCATAGTGCTCCTTGATCCGCCCCATCGCAGCTTCGATACTGTCTTCGTCGCGGGTGTCTCCGGGCACGACAAAGGCCTCGCCCCCCGCCGCCCGGATCATTTCGGCGGTCTCTTCCAGCGGTTCTTCGCGGCGCGCGAACAGCGGAAGCCTGGCCCCGCAAGCGGCCATTTCGATCGCCGTCGCCCGGCCCATTCCAGATCCGGACCCCGTGACCAGGGCAACCTGGCCCGCCATGAGATCCGACGCGTAACGCCTTGATTTCGCTTCGTTCATGTTCCGCCCCTAGTTCTTCAGCAATTCGCCAGAGATGATGAGTTTGCGAACCTCCTGGGTGCCTGCGCCGACCTCAAGCACGCGACCGGTCCGGTACAGCCGGTTCACTTCTGTATCACGCATGTAACCCGAGCCGCCGTGAATCTGGACAGCTTTGTCCAGCACGAAGGATGTCGCCTCAGCGGCCTTGTAGATCGCCGCAGCGGTGAGCTTGTGGATTTCGCCGCGCCCGCCTTCGCCCTCTTCGAGGCCTTCACACATGGCAGCGGTGCGCAAGGACAGGCTGCGCGCGGCCTCGATCTGCGTATACATGTCGGCCAGCATCGCCTGAACCATCTGAAAACTGGCGATCGGTTTGCCGAATTGCTGGCGTGTCTTGGCGTAATCGATGGAAATATCCAGCGCCCGCTGCGCAATGCCCAGAGCGTTGAAACAGACGATGGCACGTTCCAGATCAAGTCCGGACATGGTAACGGCAACCCCGCCATCCAGCTTGCCGACCATGTTTCTGGCCGGAACACGGCAATCTTCGAATACCAGTTCGCCCGTCGGCGAGCCGCGGAATCCCATCTTGTTGAGCTTCTGCGCCACCTTGAAACCGGGCGTGTCGGTTTCCACGATAAAGGCGGAAATGCCCTTGGCCCCTTTTTCGGGCGATGTCTTGGCATAGACCAGCACCAGATCGGCAATCGGCCCATTGGTGATGTAGATCTTGGCGCCGTTCAGGATGTAGTCGTCGCCATCCTTTTTGGCCGTGGTCCGCATCGAGCCAAGCGCATCAGACCCCGCGCCGGGTTCGGTCAGGCCCAGGGCGCCGATCAGCGTGCCGTCGCACAGACCTGGCAGGTATTTTCGGCGCAACTCGTCATTGGCGTTGCGATAGATGTTGTTGACGCACAAATTGTCATGCGCCACATGGGTCAGTCCGATGGCCGCAGAGGACCGCGACAGCTGTTCGGTGATGATGCAGGCCGAGGTGAAATCCAACCCAGCGCCGCCGAATTCCGGCGGCACGTTCAGTCCCAGGTAGCCCATTTCGCCCAGCTTGGGGAAAACCGAAGACGGCAGATCATCAGTATCGTCCATTTCGGCGTTCAGATGGTGGAATTCTGACATGAAGAACTTGCCGGCCTGATCGGCCAGCGCCTGCTGTTCGTCCGTCATGAAATGTGTCGGCAGAGCGATGTCGTTGCGCAGTTGCTTGTTCATTGTCTCGTCTCCCTCAGGCGCGCAAAAGTTCTTCGGCAATGATGATCTTGCGGACTTCGCTTGTGCCCGCGCCGATTTCCAGCAGCTTGTTGGCGCGGAACAGCCGGTTGATCTCGGTGTCCTGCATGTAGCCAGAGCCACCATGGATATGGCAGGCTTCGGTCACCGCCTTGTTGAATGCCTCGCCGGCGTAAAGACAGGCCGCCGCTGTCAATTTGTGGATTTCGCCGCGGCCCCCGGCCCCTTTTGGCAGGCCGGTACAGGCGGCCAGCGCACGATAACTGAAGGCACGCGCGGTTTCGACCTCGGTGTAGATCTCGGCCAATTTCGACTGCATCATTTGGAAACTTGCAATCGGCTTGCCGAATTGTTCGCGAATCTTGGCGTATTCCAGCCCAAGTTCCAGCGCGCGTTCGGCCATGCCAACGCAGACTGAGGCAACCATGGCACGCTCCAGATCCAGCCCGCTCATTACCACCGAAACGCCGGTGTTTTCCTGTCCAACCATGGCGGACGCGGGTACGCGGCAATCCTCAAACACCAGTTCTCCGGTTGGCGAACCGCGAAAGCCCATCTTGTCAAGCTTTTGCGCCACCTTGAAACCGGGATTGTCCGTCTCGATGATGAAAGCAGAAATGCCCTTGGCGCCCTTCGACTTGTCGGTTTTGGCGTAAAGCAGGATCACATCGGCAATCGGTCCGTTAGTGATATAGATCTTCGAGCCGTTGATGATGTATTCGTCGCCGTCGCGGCGCGCGGTGGTCGCCATGGACCCAAGCGCATCGGATCCCGCACCCGGTTCGGTCAGACCCAGAGCACCGACAAGCTCGCCCGAGCAAAGGCCCGGTACGTATTTCTTTACCTGCTCTTCGGACCCGTTGCGCAGCAGGTTGTTCAGGCACAGGTTGTCATGCGCGCCATGCGACAACCCCACAGCCGGGTTCCATTTCGAGATCACCTCGGACACCAGCGCCTGGGTGAATTCATCTTGTCCCGATCCGCCCAGCTCCTCGGGAGCGGTGATTCCCAGCAGGCCCAGCTCACCCATTTGCTTGAACAGGTCTTCGGGCCACCATTCTTCCTCGTCCATGCGCGCCTGCAACGGGTGCAGTACCTCGCGCGACACACGATCCACGTGATCGACAATCTGGCGTTGCTCGTCGGTCAACGAATAGTTTGCCCTGATGGCTTCCAGGTCAGCCGCGATAGCCTCACTTTGAGTCGTCATATCATCCTCCCGAGAAATGTCGTTTGTGGTGTTGACCAAAATCAAACACATGTTAGAAAATAGATCAAGCCAAGCTTTTTGCGACCTGACGTTAGAAGGCACGGCGCACAAACTATTTTGGGGGAGCTTCGGAAATGGGTGAGAGCGTTGTTCAATCGCAGATGCGTGGCGACGAAGTTCGTATCACGATTCGACGTCCTGAGAATCGAAATGCCCTAAACCGTGAAGTCGCAGACGGGATCATGGCCGCCATATATGCTGCCGAGAAGGACAGCGATTGCCGTGTGATCGTTCTGACCGGCGAGGGAGATCGCGCCTTCTGCGCCGGCGGCGACATCAAGGCGGGTGCGGACGGTGGTCCGTTCGTTCAGGATCCGGCCGATCCTGATCATTTCGCCGGAAGGTTGTTCGAAACGATACAGGCCTGCCGAAAGCCGACGATCGCGCGTGTCAACGGCGTCGCGATGGGGGCAGGGGCGGGCATTATCTGTGCCTGCGATCTGGCTGTGATGGCGGACCACGCCCGCATCGGAACGCCGGAAGTGAAGGTGGGTTTGTTTCCCATGACGATCGTACCACCGATGATGCGTGTTTTGCCTCGGCGGAGGCTGATGGAGATGTTCATCACCGGCGTTCCTCTGACGGCCGAGGAAGCCCTGCAATTCAATCTGGTCAACTATGTGACCGATGCCGCAGGGTTGGACGACAAGGTTGCAGAACTGGTTGCCCAGATTGCTGCGCAGTCGCCGAGCGCGATCCGGCTGGGAAAATACGCCTGTCACGCGATGGAGGACATGACCTATCCGCAGCAAATGCGGTTTGCAGAAACACTTTTACCGCGAGTAGCACAGACCGAAGACGCGCGCGAAGGCTTTGATGCCTTCATTGCGAAGCGCAAACCTGAATGGACAGGCCGCTAAACAAGCGGGGAGGAGAAGCATATGTCAGATCGAAAACTGCGCATCGGATGCGCATCGGGATTCTGGGGCGACACGCCTGAAGCGATCGGTCAACTGGTCTCCAAGGGCGAGATCAACTATCTGGTGTTCGACTATCTGGCCGAGGTGACAATGTCGCTGATGGCGCGTGCCCGCGCAAAGACGCCCGAGGCGGGTTATGCGCCGGATTTCGTCAAGGCGCTGGTTCCGTGGCTGCCTGAAATCAAACGTCAGGGCATCAAGGTCGTTACCAATGCCGGGGGCGTGAACCCGCGCGGCTGCCGCGATGCGCTTGCCAAAGCCGCCGCCGAGGTCGGGATCGATTTGTCCATCGGAGTCGTGCTGGGCGATGATTTGTCGGCGCGGGCCGACGACATCCGCGCCGCCGGCCAGACGGAGATGTTCTCGGATGTCGCGTTTCCGGGCGACATCTGGAGCATGAACGCCTATCTGGGTGCCCGCCCCATCGCGGCCGCGCTGGATGCCGGGGCCGACATCGTAATCACGGGGCGCTGCGCCGACAGCGCGGTCGCGCTTGGCCCCCTGATGCACGAATACGGCTGGGGCGATGACGACTGGGACAAGCTCAGCCAGGGATCACTGGCCGGCCACCTGATCGAATGCGGCCCCCAGGGAACGGGCGGCAACTTTACCGACTGGCAGGACGTGCCGGGGTGGGACAATATGGGGATGCCCATCGTCGAGGTGTCGGAAGACGGCAGTTTCGTCATGACCAAGACGCCTGACACCGGCGGGCTGGTCGTGCCGGGATCGGTCGGAGAGCAGATGCTCTATGAAATCGGTGATCCGCGCGCTTACCTGTTGCCCGACGTGACCTGCGACTGGTCCGGGGTTACCCTTGAACAGGTCGGACCCGATCGGGTGTTGGTCAAGGGCGGCAAGGGTCTCGGGCGCACCGACAGCTACAAGGTGTCGGCGACCCATGCCGATGGCTGGCGCGCGGTCTCTACCCTGACACTGGCCGCGATTGATGCCCCCGCCAAGGCCGAGCGCGTGGCCGAGGCGATCCTGACCCGCTGCCGCCGAATTTTCCGCGACCGCAACATGGGCGATTTCCGGCAGGTTAGCGTCGAAGTGCTGGGCGCCGAGGCCGCCTATGGCGCCAACGCCCGCGCCCTGACGCGCGAAGTGGTGCTCAAGATCGGCGCGGTCCATGATGATCGCGCCGCGCTGAACATCTTTGCCGGAGAAATCGCACCCATGGCGATTTCGACCGCGCAGGGTCTGACCGGGTTCTTCGCCGGACGGCCAAAGGTACAGCCGGTGGTCCGTCTGTTCTCCTTCCTTCAGGACAAGGCCGACACCCCCGTCGCGGTTGAGGTTGATGGCAAGGATGTGCCCGTCACAGTGGCCACCAAACCTGTGCAACTTGATCCGCCTGCCGCGCCGCCCACAGATAGCCGCGCGCCCGGTCCGGACGCGGTCAAGGTGCGCCTCGTCGACCTGGCGTGGGGCCGTTCGGGCGACAAGGGCGATATCGCCAACATCGGCATCCTTGCGCGCAAGCCGGAGTATCTGCCCTATATCCGGTCGGCCCTGACCGAAGACACGGTGAAAGCCTATTTCGCCCACCTGTGTGACGGCGCGGTCGAACGCTTTGATTTGCCCGGAAGCCATGCGCTGAACTTCCTGCTGCATGAATCGCTGGGCGGGGGCGGCATCGCCTCGGTCCGCATCGATCCGCAAGGCAAAGGGTTTGCGCAGATGCTGCTTGATATTGAAATTCCTGTGCCGGTCGATCTGGCCGCGCGCGACGGGCTGAACGCCTCGGACCGGAACTAAAAGGACAATACCATGACCATTTCAAAACTCCTGGTCGCCAATCGGGGTGAAATCGCGGCGCGCGTTTTGCGTACTGCCAAGGCCCGCGGCCTTGCGACGGCTGTGTTGCGCCACGTCGCTGAACAAGAGGGGCCGGCCCATCTGATCGCAGACGAGATTGTGATGATCGACGGCCCGACGCCTGTGGCCGCCTATCTCGATATTCCGCAGATCGTCGATGCCGCAAAAAAGATCGGCGCTGATGCGGTGCATCCCGGCTATGGCTTTTTGTCCGAGAATGCGGCCTTCGTCGCGGCGCTGGAAGAGGCCGGTGTGACATTTGTCGGCCCGACGTCCGAGACCATCGACCTGATGGGCGACAAGATCCGTGCGCGCGCCTTTGTTGAAGAGCGCGGCTTTCCGGTGGCGCCTTCGGCCATCGAGGATGACGATCCGGCGACGTTTGTCGAACGCGCCCGCGCCGTTGGCTATCCGCTACTCATCAAACCCTCGGCCGGAGGCGGCGGCAAGGGCATGCGCGTCGTGCGCGAGGATAGCACGTTGGAGACCGAAATCGAAACCGCGCGCCGCGAAGGCCAGCGGTATTTCGGCGACGGTCGTCTGTTCGTCGAATGCTATATCGAACGTCCGCGCCATATCGAGGTGCAGGTGATGGGTGACGGGCAGGGCAACGTGGTCCATTTCTGGGAACGCGAATGCTCGATCCAGCGCCGGTTCCAGAAGATTATCGAGGAAACGCCGTCACCGGCGCTGACCCCAGAACAGCGGGACGAGATATGTGAAACCGCTGCGGGGATTGCCCGCGCCGTCAAATACCGCGGGGCAGGGACCGTCGAATTCATTTATGCGCAGGACGGGGCCTTTTACTTCCTCGAAATGAACACCCGCCTTCAGGTCGAACATCCGGTGACCGAACTGGTGACTGGCTTCGATCTGGTCGCCGAGCAACTGCGCATCGCTGCAGGCGAGGGGCTGAGCGCGACGCAGGCGAATATTCCCCAGACTGGCCATTCAATCGAACTACGCATCTGTGCCGAGGACGCGACGGCCGATTTCCGCCCCTCGATCGGGGATCTCCTGCTGCTGGATGAACCCTCCGGCCCCGGCGTGCGCGTGGACAGCGGCATTCTGGACGGCGGCAAGGTGACCACCGATTTCGACCCGATGCTGTCTAAGCTGATCGTGCATGGCCGCGACCGCGTGGAGGCCATCGCCCGTGCGCGGCAAGCGGTGCAAAACTATGTGGTTCTCGGGGTGACGACCAACACCGGATACCTAGATGCAATCCTTGCACATCCAGATTTTGCCTCGGGCGATGTTTCAACCGGCTTCCTAGCTGAACAATCCGAAACGCTGACTGCACCGGGGGAAGATATCTCTGACCTGCTGATGGCGGCGGCGGCCCTGTCAGACGAACGGCTGGTGAGCGACGTAATGCAAATACCGGAAATGCACCGCAAGATGGGCGGGTGGAGAAACTGATGCAACGGATTTTTCAGATCGACGGAGAAGAGACTGAATGTTGGTTGGGCCATGATGGCAGCCGGTTCGTACTTAATACCCCCAATGGTACTGTTGCCTGCCAATTGGACCCGACTGGCCTGCCGGGCGGTTATACGTTGCGGGCTAAGGGTGTTGTCCGCGAATTGCGACTGGCCGTGGGGCCGGAAGCAACTTTTGTGCACATGAACGGCCGCACCTACGAAGTCGGGCGGGTTGATCCCGCCGAGCGCCTGGCTGGAAGCGATGGTGGCACAAGCGATGATCGGTTGGTCGCGCCTATGCCCGGAGTCGTGGTGTCGGTCGCGGTCAAACCCGGCGATACAGTTGAAGAAGGCCAGCCGCTTTTGGTTATCGAAAGCATGAAGCTGGAAACCACACTGACGGCGCCACGCGACGGGGTCGTTGCCGAAATGCCATTCGCCGAAGGCGACAGTTTTGGGCTGAAAGATATCCTGGCCCAATTGGCCCCGGAGGAGGAGTGAGAATGCGCAGGATTGAAAGTCTGATCGATACCAACGCCGCCGACTACAAGGCAAATTATGCCGCCATGTCCGAGCGGCTGAAGGAATTTCACGCCCGCCAGCACGCGGCGCGTTTCGAACGCCCGCAACGCGACATTGACCGCCTTGAGCGGCAAAACAAGCTGGGCGTGCGCGAACGGCTAAAACTGCTGCTGGACCCCGGCACACCGTTTCTGGAATTCTCCACCCTCGCAGCCTGTCGCGAATATGACGGAACAGTGCCGGGTGCCGCCGTGGTTACGGGCATTGGCATCGTGCAGGGCCGCGAGGTCGCTATTCATGCCAATGACGCCAGCGTCAAGGGCGGTGCCTGGTATCCGCATACCGTGAAAAAGGTCGTGCGCCTTCTGGATGTCGCGCTGGAGAACCGGTTGCCGGTCGTCCATATCTGCGACAGCGCCGGCGGTTTCCTGCCGCTGCAACATGGCGTCTTTCCCGACCGCTATCTGGGCGGGCGGGTGTTTCGCAACCAGGTCAAGCTGAGTCAGGCCAATATCCCGCAGATTGCTGTGGTCGGCGGGCATTGCACCGCAGGCGGTGCCTATGTACCTACGCTGAGCGATTACAACATCATCATCGAAGGCACTGGGGCGATTTTCCTTGGCGGTCCCCCGCTGGTCAAGGCGGCCACCGGCGAAGAGGTCGGTGTTCAGGAACTTGGTGGGGCGGTTATGCATACCTCGGTTTCGGGCACCGGCGATTATCGTGCCGCGACCGAACAGCACGCCTTTTCACTGGCGCGCGAGATTGTCAGCCAATGGAAACGCACACCGAAAACGATCATCGAAACTGCGTCCTATGAAGAACCTTACTACGACCCGAAGGAGCTTTACGGGATCATTCCCAAGGACCGGAAAACCCAATTCGACATGCGCGAGGTTCTGGCCCGGATCGTAGACGGGTCGCGCTTCCACGAATACCAGCCCGACTACGGCACCACGATGATTTGCGGTTACGCTCACATCTGGGGCTACAAGGTCGGCATCCTCGCCAACAACGGGGTGCTGTTCAACGACAGCTCGCTCAAGGCCGCGCATTTCATGCAGCTGTGCAATCAGAACCGCACGCCTCTGGTCTTCTTCCAGAACATCACCGGCTATATGGTGGGCCGCGAATACGAAGAACGCGGCATCGCCAAGGACGGCGCCAAGATGCTGATGGCACAGGGTGGCTCGGTCGTGCCGAAGTTCACCGTGATCGCCAATGCCTCTTACGGGGCAGGCAATTACGGCATGTGCGGGCGGGCCTGGGATGCGCGCACGTTATTCATGTGGCCCCAGGCCGAGATCGGCGTGATGGGTGCGGATCAGGCCGCCAATACTATGGCTGACGTCAAGATCCGGCAGCTTCAGCGCGAAGGCAAGGAATTGACCGAAGAAGAAATCGCCGCGATCCGCGAACCGGTGCTGGAAAAATACAAGCGCGATGTCGAGGCTTATACCTCGACCTCGGAATTGTGGGACGACGGCATCCTCGATCCGGCGGACACACGCAACGCGCTTGGCATGTCGATTTCCGCCTCGCTCAATGCACCGATCGAGGAACCACACTACGGGATCTTCCGGCTGTAAAGGCTTGAGGGACGGCACACCGGGTCGGGGAGTGCCGTTCCGCATCAAGGCGCTTCCAACTGGCGCTTTCGAAAGCTGAAGTAGTCCTGACCGGTCCGGTTCCCGGACAGGTCAGGACGATGTCTGCCGCGCCTCCTGAATCGAAACGACGTCAGAGGCCGCCATGCCGGGCCGGTCTGCCTCGACCGCCTTCAGCGGCTCGACCGGCGTCAATCCGGCCAGACAATCGCGCGCAAGTTGCTGGTATTCCGCGGTGCCGCGCGTTTTCCACGCGATTTCTTTCTCGCTGACCTCGCGGATCACCTTTGCCGGCGATCCCACCACCATCGAACGCGACGGAATCACGGTTTCGCCACGCACAAACGCCTGCGCGCCGACAATCGATTCCGCCCCAAGCTCTACACCATCCATAATGACGGAATTCATTCCGACCAGAGCGTTCCGGCCCACCGTGCAACCGTGCAGGATCGCGCCATGGCCGATGTGGCCGTCGCTTTCCACCACGGCGTCGCGGCCGGGAAAGGAATGGATGATGCAATTGTCCTGAACATTGGCTCCATCCCCGATCACGATCCTGCCGAAATCGCCCCGCAAGCTTGCCCCGGGGCCGATGTAGCATCCATGACCCAGGATGACATTCCCGATCAGAACGGCCTGAGGGTGGACATATGTATCCTCGGGCACGACGGGTATAAAACCCTTGAACTCATAACAGTATGCCATTCCGACCACCTTTCGTAAGCTGAGTGCTAAACGCTTGTCGGCGGTTGCGCCGGGACCAGAATCCCTCAATTGTGCCGCCGATCAGGGCGTGTGGCCCGAAATCAAACACAAGTTAGAAAATAGCGCAAGCTCCCTACGTCACAGCTTGGCGATATTGACACTTCCCAAGGTTAGAATTAAAAATCTAACAAATGGTAGAAAATAGACTGGCGGACCGATTAGGGTGGCCTGACCGAACTTGGGAGAGAGAGAAATGACAGACAAAGCCTATGTTGCAGGCGTTGGGATGGTCCCGTTCCAGAAGCCGGGAAAATCCGAAAGCTACGATGTGATGGCGACCGCTGCGACCCGGTCCGCTCTGGCTGACGCGGGGTTGGATTATGATAAAGTCCAACAGGCCTATGTTGGCTATGTCTATGGCGACAGCACCTGCGGTCAGCGCGCCCTGTACCATGTCGGAATGACAGGCATCCCGGTTCTGAATGTGAACAACAACTGCTCGACCGGATCGTCCGCCCTGTTCCTGGCCAGGCAGGCAGTTGAAAGCGGCGCGGTCGAATGTGCTCTGGCACTAGGGTTCGAACAGATGCAGCCCGGCGCAATCGGTGCGATGTTCCATGACCGGGTCAGCCCCTTTGCGGCATTCGACAGAGAAACCGACGAACTGGTTGGCAGTGCCGAGATCCCGCTGGCGCTGCGGTACTTCGGCGGTGCGGGCAAGGCGCATATGGACGAGTTCGGCACCCCCCTGGAAACCTTCGCAAAAATCCGCGCCAAGGCCAGCCGACATGCTGCGAAGAATCCGGTTGCCCTGTTCCGGCAGGAGGTGACGGCGGAAGACGTCATGGCCACCCAGGTCGTCTGGCCCGGCATCATGACCAAGCTCATGGCCTGTCCGCCAACCTGTGGCGCGGCCGCCGCGATCATTTGTTCCAAGGAATTCGCCGACAAGCACGGACTGGACAGTTCGGTTCGGATCGCGGCGCAGGCCATGACGACGGACGGCCCGGAAACTTTCGAAGCCCATGACATGCGCGAAGTGGTCGGCTTTTCGATGGCCAAGCGCGCCGCCGATCAGGTTTACGAGGACGCGGGCATCGGGCCCGAGGACGTGGATGTGGTCGAACTGCACGACTGTTTCGCCCACAACGAGCTGATCACCTATGAGGCGCTTGGCCTTTGCGGTCGCGGCGAAGCGGCGAAATTCGTTGATGATGGCGACAACACCTACGGCGGAAAATACGTGACCAACCCGTCGGGCGGTCTATTGTCCAAAGGCCATCCGCTTGGGGCGACCGGCCTAGCGCAATGTACCGAGCTCGTTCAGCAGCTTCGCGGCCAGGCAGATGCGCGCCAGGTTGATGGCGCACGTCTGGCGCTTCAGCACAATCTGGGCCTCGGCGGGGCCTGCGTCACCACGCTTTATGAAAAAGCCTGATAGCGACTTTCGGGAGGAATCAATATGACTGGAAAACTCGACGGGCGCGTGGCGCTGGTCTCGGGCTCGGGCCGGGGCATTGGCCGCGAAATCGCTCTCAAACTGGCCTCGGAAGGGGCCCGGCTGGTGATCAACGATCTGGATGCGGATCCGGCCAATGAAACCGCCGAGGCGGTACGCGCAACGGGAGCCGAGGCCGTGGTCTGTGCCGGCAGCGTCACCGAAGACGGTTTTGCCGAACGGTTCATCAAGACCGGCATGGACAGCTTTGGCGGGCTGGACATCATCGTGAACAATGCGGGCTATACTTGGGACAGCGTCGTTCAGAAAATGACCGACGAACAATGGCAGGCGATCATCGACGTTCACCTGACGGCCCCCTTCAGGATCCTGCGCGCCGCGCAGCCGGTGATCAGCGCCAAGGCCAAGGAAGAGGCCGCCGCCGGACAGGAAGTGTTCCGCAAGGTGGTCAACATCTCGTCCATCGCAGGGACCGGCGGCAATGCTGGCCAGATCAACTATTCCGCCGCCAAGGCCGGCATTCTGGGTGTCACCCGGACGATGGCCAAGGAATGGGGCCGCTACAAGGTCAACGTCAATGCCGTGGCTTTCGGCCCGATCCGCACCCGCCTGACCGAGGGCAGCGCCGACGGAGACAGCACGATCCAGGTCGAGGAAAAAGAGATCAAGGTCGGCGTGAATCCCGATCTCCTGTCCCAGATGGAGCACATGATCCCGCTGGGCCGGGTCGGCACTCCGGAAGAAGCTGCCGGTGCTGTCTATCTGTTCTGTGCGCCGGAATCGAACTTCATTTCAGGCCAACACATCATCTGCGGTGGCGGTTTCGTGATCTAAGGCATTTGCCCGGACCCCGTCATCGGGCCCGGGCAAGCACATTAATGTCTGGGCGGCCTCTTGGCGGTCGCCAATGCGGAATTTTCCGCAGACTCTAGTCTGGCACGATCACGACGATTTACTCACTTGGGCTATTAACCTAACAGGCGTTAGTTAGGCGTTGGGGCGATACGAAAGTCTATGGCACAAAACACGGCAATCAAAGTCAACGAGACATCGCGCAGCGCGGTTGGACGGGACGGGGTGCTGGACATTGCCGCGCGGCTTTTCCGCGAACAAGGCTACGGGTCCGTTTCGCTCCGAAAAATTGCCGAGGCCGCCGGGATCAAGGCGGGTAGCATATACTATCATTTCGGTTCCAAGGACGAGATCGTCGCGGCCGTTCTTGATGCAGGGATTCGGGTCGTTCACGCGAGTATGAGAGACGCCATCACCGACCTGCCAGCCGATACCGATGGCGAAACGATCCTGCGCTCTGCGATCCGGGCGCATTTGCGCGCGCTTCTTGATGTGAGCGATTATACATCGGCGAATGTGCGTATTTTCGGGCAGGTGCCGCAATCCGTCCGGGATGCCAACTTGCCCACGCGCAGGACCTATGAGGCTGAGTGGGACAGTCTTCTGTCCCAGCTTAAGAAAGATGGCACGCTGAAGCAAGACGTCGATATCCGTCGCCTGCGCCTGATGCTGATCGGTACATTGAACGCCACGCTCGATTGGTTCGACCCGGACCGCGGTAGCGCCGATGCGTTGTCACGCACCTATGCCGATGTGTTCCTCAACGGGATACTCCAAAGACAGGATACCTGACTTCATGGCACGTCTTGAAACAGCGGTGCTGACCGCATCAGAGACCTACACCCGCAACCACGCCGCACAAAGCGAGCGCGTCGAAACGCTGCGCGCGCGGATCGCCGAAGCAACGGCTGGCGGCCGCCCCGACATGGTCGCGCGGCATCGCAAGCGCAGCAAGCTGTTGGTTCGCGAACGGATCGACCTGCTGGTAGATACGGGCACTGCGTTTCTTGAGCTGTCGTCGCTTGCCGCCTACGGTCAATACGGGGGCGAGGTGCCCGGTGCGGGAATCGTGACCGGTATCGGGATCGTCCACGGGCTTCCCTGCGTTGTGATCGCCAACGATGCGACAGTGAAGGGTGGGTCTTTCTATCACGAAACCGTGCAGAAACACATCCGCGCCCAGGAAATCGCAGCCGAGAACCGGCTGCCCTGCCTCTATCTGGTGGATTGCGGCGGTGCCTATCTGCCAGAGCAGGACCGGGTTTTCCCCGATGCCCGCCATTTCGGCAATTCCTTTTATCGTCAAACCAACATGTCCGCGAGCGGCCTGCCGCAGATCGCGGCGGTCTTTGGAGGCTGCACGGCCGGTGGGGCCTATATCCCGGCCCTGTCGGACGAAGTCATCATGGTACGCGGCAACGCACGCATCCATCTGGGCGGCCCCTCGATCGTCAAGGTGGCGATCAACGAAGAGGTTGATGGAGAAACATTGGGGGGGGCCGAGATGCATTCGCGCGTCTCCGGTGTGTCTGACCATCTGGCCGAGGACGAGTATCATGCGCTTGCTCTGATGCGCGACATCGTATCCGAACTGGGCCTGTCGCGCCCGATGGGTCCCGATGCAACCTGCGCGCCGCCGGCGCGCAACCCAGAGGAACTGCTTGGCGTCATCAGCGCCGATCGCAAACAGCCCTATGACATGCGCGAGGTTCTACTGCGCATGATCGACGCCGGCGAATTCCGCGAATTCAAGCCCGGATGGGGTGAGACGCTGGTCTGCGGCACCGCGCGGATTCACGGCTATCGAGTGGGCATTCTCGCAAATAATGGGGCGCTTGTGTCCGACAGTTCGCTCAAGGGCGCGCAATTCGTGTCGATGTGCGATCAACGCAACATCCCGCTTTTGTTCCTCCACAACATCTCGGGCTTCATGGTCGGCACCGAAGCCGAGCGCGGCGGCATTGCCAAAGACAGTGCCAAGCTGGTCTATGCCATGTCGGTTGCCAAGGTGCCGCGCCTGTCGGTCCTCTTGGGCGGCTCATACGGGGCAGGCAACTACGGCATGTGCGGACGTGGTTTCGCCCCGAATTTTCTCTTTGCCTGGCCCACGGCGGAACTGGCCACCATGTCTGCCGACATCGCTACAAATGTGATGCTGGAACTGCGCCGCCAGAAAGGGGGCGACCCGGGCAAGATGGAGGCCGACATGAAGCTGATCGAGGAGCAGGTTCGGGCCCAGTATGGTGAACAGTCCGATCCCTATTATGCCACCTCGCGGCTTTGGGATGACGGGCTGATCGAACCCGCGCAAACCCGCGATATCCTTGGCCTGTGCCTGGCCATCGTGACATCGGTGCCCGAAGCCGGTCGCCATACGCCTGTATTCAGAATGTGAGGCTTCAAGTTGAACAATACCTACAACACGATCCTTGTCGAAACTGATGCGCGCGGCGTCGCCACGCTGACGCTCAACCGCCCCGACAAACACAATGCGCTGAATGGCGAATTGATCGCAGAGCTATACGATGCCGCCGAAAAGCTGGCTGCAGATGACGATGTGCGTATTGTGGTCCTGACCGGCGCGGGCAAGAGCTTCTGCGCGGGCGGCGATTTCAACTGGTTCTCGTCAAACATCGAAAAGTCCCGTGCCGAACGGGTAGACCAGAGCGCCACGCTGGCGCGGTTGTTGCGCCGTCTCGACACGCTGCCCAAACCCTTGATCGGGCGGATCAACGGCCCGGCCTACGGTGGCGGTGTCGGCATGATTTCCGTCTGCGACTACACCATCGGCGCCGAAGGCGCGCGCTTCGGTCTGACCGAGGTCAAGCTGGGCCTTCTGCCCGCGAATATATCGCCTTATGTGGTGGCCCGCATCGGCAAGGTGCATTCGCGTGAGACCATGCTGTCGGGGGCGTTGTTCGACACCGCCCGCGCCGAGCGGATCGGTCTGTTGACCGAAGTTGTCGCGTCGGGCGACTTGGACGCCACGGTGAACCGGGTGGTGCATGATCACCTTCAGGCCGCGCCGGGTGCCGTGGCCGATACCAAGGCGCTGATCGCCTATGTCGCGTCCCACGATCTGGAGACCAACATGATCTACACCGCCGACCGGCTGGCCGATGCGTGGGAGACGGAGGAAGGTATCGAAGGCATCAACAGCTTCATCAACAAGGGCGTTCCGTCATGGCGGGTGAAATGAGCTTCACCCGCGTTCTGATCGCCAACCGGGGCGAGATTGCCCGGCGCATCCAGCGCGGGTGCCGCAAACTGGGGCTGGAAAGCGTAGCGGTGTTTTCGGACGCGGACCGCGACGCGCCCTTCGTGGCCGAGGCCGATCATGCCGTCTGCATCGGTGGGGCCGCCCCGTCGGACAGTTATTTGAACGTCGAGGCCATCCTTGAGGCTGCGCGGGCGACGGGCGCGGGTGCGGTGCACCCGGGCTATGGTTTTCTGTCTGAGAATGCCGGTTTCGCGGCGGCGGTCGAGGCGGCGGGCCTTGTGTTCATCGGGCCGGAACCCGACGCTATCGCGCGGATGGGCTCCAAGATCGAGGCCAAGGCTGCCGCCGAAGCCGCAGGCGTGCCCGTCCTGCCCGGCTATCGCGGCGAGGATCAGTCCGACGCGCGCCTGCTGCAAGAGGCCGAGGCGCTTGGCACCCCCTTTCTGGTCAAGGCCAGCGCCGGCGGCGGCGGACGCGGGATGCGGCTTGTCTCCGATCTGGGCGACGCACCCGAAGCGATTGCATCTGCCCGGGCCGAAGCGCAGAGCGCCTTCGGCGATCCGGCGGTGTTCCTCGAACGCTATGCGCCCCGTGCCCGCCACGTCGAAGTGCAGGTTCTGGGCGACACTCACGGCACCGTGCTGCATCTGGGCGACCGCGATTGTTCGCTGCAACGCAACCACCAAAAGCTGATCGAAGAAGCCCCCGCCGCCGATCTTCCCGAGGCTGTGCGCGACCGCATGCGTGCGGCAGCGGTGCGGTTGGCGCAGGCGATCGGCTATCGCTCCGCCGGGACGGTGGAATACCTCTATGACCCCGGGCGCGGTGAATACTACTTTCTGGAAATGAATACCCGGTTGCAGGTGGAACACCCCGTGACCGAGGCGATCACCGGCATCGATCTGGTCGAATGGCAGTTGCGCATCGCGCGGGGCGAGCCGCTGGCGCTGACGCAAGGCGATGTGCAGTTTGACGGGCACGCCATTGAAATCCGCATCGCCGCCGAAAACCCGGACGAGAATTTCCGCCCCGAAACGGGCGAGATCAGCCTTTGGGCTCCGCCCGCCGGCGTGCGGCTCGATACCGGGGTCGAGGCAGGCTCGGTCGTCAGCCACCATTACGATTCGATGATTGCCAAGCTGATCGTCCACGCGCCGGACCGGGCCGGTGCGATCCGTCAGGCGGTTGTCGCAATGGATGCCTTTGCAGTCGGTGGCGTCGGTCTGAACCTGGCCTATCAGCGCGCGTTGCTGACACACCCGGATTTTGCGGCGTTCCGGCACCATACCTCGGGCCTGCCCGAGATGTTCTCAGGCGGCTGGAGTGAACCGTCCGCTGATCCCCGGGACATGGCCCTTGCCGCGATGGCGCTGCATCTGCATCTCGCCCCGGCGGGCGCGTCGCCCTGGGAAAGCCTGGGGTCATGGCGGCTCACGGCCCCTGCGGGGTGGCCCGGTGCAGCATCCTATTGGGCGACGACCAAAGACGACCAGATCCGCGTAAACGGCTCCGGGTCGGTGTTGACAGCCGTACAGCCGGACGGCCAGGCCATAACGGTCGAGAGCGCCGCTTTAGCCGAATGCCGTCTGAGCGGACGCTTCGACGGGGTTCCATTTTCGCGCATCGCTTACGTCGTGCGCGCGCCGAGTCACTGGCGAGTGCACCTGCAAACCCCTGCTGGAATGACCGCGACAGACCTGCGTACGCTGGAAGACCAGCATCTGCAACGTGCCACCGGCGGGTCTGGCGTCGCTGACCTGTTGTCCGCACCCATGCCCGGCGCCGTGGCCGAGGTGCGCGTCGCACTCGGCGACCGCGTCAAAGCCGGTGACACACTGGTGGTGCTTGAGGCCATGAAGCTGTTGCAAAGCCTGCCCGCGCCGGTCGCGGGCGTGGTGACGGAAATCTATTGTGCACCGGGCGACACGGTTGCCGGGCACGCCCCACTTATCAAGCTCGATCCAGAGGAAAACACATGACCAAACAAGACAACATCACCGCGGCCTCCGGCCTGTTCAACGAAGACCTCCAGATGATCCGCAACCAGCTGCGCCGGTTCATCGAAACCGAGGTGACCGCCAAGGCCGAGCCCTGGGAAGAGGAGGGCAAGGTACCCCGCGACGTGCTGCGCCGGATGGGTGATCTCGGCGTGCTGGGGATGCGCTATGACGAACAGTATGGCGGCGCGGGGCTGGACGTGATGTCCAGCGTGGTTTTGGCCGAAGAGGTCGGGCGATCCACTTTCGGCGGGTTCTCGGCCACGGTTCTGGTCCACACCGACATGGCCTCGCCGCATCTGGAAAACGCCGGCACGCCCGAACAGAAGGCGCGCTGGATGCCGTCGATCGTCTCGGGCGAAATGATCACCGCCGTTGCTGTGACCGAACCGGGCGCGGGCTCGGACGTGGCGGGCATGCGCTCCCGCGCGGTGCGGGACGGGTCGGATTGGGTGCTGAACGGCACCAAGATGTTCATCACCAACGGCGTGCATGGCGATCTCTACATTGTCGGTGCCAAGACCGATCCCGATGCCAAGGGGTCGCGCGGGATCACCATATTTGCGGTCGAAAAAGGCACGCCGGGCTTTTCGGTCGGACGGGCGTTGAACAAGACCGGCTGGCTGTGCTCGGACACTGCCGAACTGATCTTCGAAGATGTCCGCATCCCGGCCGAAAACGTCTTGGGCGAGGTCAACCGCGGTTTCTATTCGGTAATGAAGAACTTCCAGAACGAACGCATTGTGCTGGGTGCGATGGCCTGTGCCGAAGCGCAAACCGCGCTGGACATGACCGTGGATTATGTCAAGCAGCGCAGGGCCTTTGGCGGCGTTCTGTGGGACAAGCAGGCCGTGCGCCAACGGCTGGCCGACTGTCAGACGCGGATCGCTGCAGGACGTCAGCTGGTCTATCACGCCGCCGGTCTGGATGCCGCGGGCGGTGACTGCGTTAAAGAGGTCTCGATGGTCAAAGCCTATTGCGGCGAACTGGTGAACAGCGTGCTTTATGACTGCGTCCAGTTTCACGGCGGCATGGGTTATATGCGCGAAACACCGGTGGAACGCATGTCACGCGATGCCCGTGTGCAGGCCATCGGCGGCGGGGCGAGCGAAGTCATGTTGGAAGAAGTCGCCAAGCGCATGTGAGCTTACTATCCCAAAAAGTAACAATCTACAGAAACAAGGACGAAAAAGATGAATCTGGAAACCAGTCAAAGCCAAACACTCGCAAAACTTATCCAAGAGATCTCGATAATACTCGTCGGCACAATTCTTCTGACACTATCCGCCAAAATCGTGGTGCCGTTCTACCCCGTACCTATGTCTACACAGACCCTGGTTGTCTTGGGTCTGGGTCTTTTCCTGGGGCCGGTGCGTAGTAGTCTTGTTGTTGTGACATACCTTTTCGAAGGTCTGCTTGGCCTGCCGGTCTTCGCAGGCACGCCTCCGGCGCCGGCCGGACTGGCGTATATTGCGGGTCCCACAGGCGGATACCTGGTAGGCTTCGCACTTGCAGCGGCGGCTGCTGGATGGATTGTTCAAGCACTGGAAGGACTTCGGCCTGCCTTCAGGGCATCTGTCGCGGTCCTTTTTGGGTCGATACTGATGTATTGCGCCGGGCTAGTCTGGTTGGGTAGCTTTATCGGCTATGGCGAAAATTTGCTGAGCGCAGGACTTTACCCGTTCCTTCTTGGGGATCTGACAAAAGCGGCGATCGCTGTGGCTCTGTATACAGGCTTCCAAAATTGGGGCCGTGATTGACTGCCGGGCTTCTCTGCATTGTTCCAGCGCCGGTGAAACACGGCGCTGGACGCCAGACCCAGCCTTTTATCGCTATACAAAAGCAAAAGACGGCGTCGCGTCTTCCGGGTTTTGCACTGTCAAAAGGTTTTTGAATTCAATGACACAAAAGCATGTTTTTCACAGAGCCGGAACCGCCTCGCGCGCAATGTATACAGGTGGCAGAGGGCATCCAGAGGATTGTCGCGAACAATCCGGTAGTGTCCGCGCACGTGGTGTAATTTCAGCGCCGTCGACGGTGTAATCCCGGGTGGTCACCGAGGTGTATGATCGAGGTGGAGTTTGGCGACTTCAACCACGGTTCACACGGAGACCCCGATGACCAAGACCAACATGGACATGTCCGAGCTTCTGGCCAAGCATGACCAGGGCGATTTCCTTCGCACCATCGCCGAGGCGGTGCTGCAACTGATCATGGAGGCCGATGTTGACGGCCCGATCGGCGCAGGGCGACACGAACGCAGCGGTGAACGCACGACATGGAGAAACGGGTATCGAGAGCGCGCGCTCGATACCCGTTTGGGCACACTGAACTTGCGGGTGCCGAAGCTGCGGCAGGGCAGCTATTTCCCGGGCTTCCTCGAGGCCCGCAAGACCTCGGAGCAAGCGCTGGTGGCCGTCATCCAAGAGGCGTGGATCGGGGGCGTCTCGACCCGCCGCGTGGACGAGCTGGTGCAGGCCATGGGCCTCTCCGGCATCTCGAAGAGCACGGTGTCGAAGCTCTGCAAGGACATCGACGAGCGCGTTGGCGAGTTACTGAACCGGCCGCTCGCCGGCGACTGGCCCTACGTCTGGCTCGACGCGACTTACCTGAAGGTCCGCCAAGGCGGGCGCATCGTGCCGGTCGCGGCCATAATCTCCGTCGCCGCGAACACTGAAGGCCGCCGCGAGATCATCGGCCTGGGTATCGGTCCCTCTGAGGCCGAGACCTTCTGGACCGAGTTCCTGAGGTCCCTGAAGGCCCGGGGCCTCGGCGGAGTCAGGCTGGTGATCAGCGATGCGCACACTGGCTTGAGGACTGCGATCTCGCGGGTGTTCGAAGCCACCTGGCAGAGGTACCGCGTTCACTGGATGCGCAATGCTCTCGCCCATGTGTCGAAGGGTCAGCATACCGTCGTCGCCGCCGTGATCCGCCAGGCATTCGATCAACCCGACCGCACCCATGCTGGCGAGATCTGGCACAAGGTCGCGGAACAGCTGCGCACCCGCTGGCCCAAGCTCGCCGACCTCATGGACGCCAGCGAGCATGACGTGCTCGCCTACATGTCCTTCCCCCGGCAGCATCGGACGAAGCTTCACAGCACGAACCCGATCGAGCGCCTGAACAAGGAAGTGAAGCGCCGTGCCGATGTCGTCGGGATCTTTCCGAACGAGGCCTCCATCATGCGCCTGATCGGAGCCGTCCTGTTCGAAGCCAACGACGACTGGCAGACCTCGAGCCGCTACATGATGGTCGAGGCTTTCGCCCAAATCGACAAGGAGGAGATGGACCCCATTCTCAGCATAACCACGAAAGCCGCCTGATCATGCCCTCAGGCCATCCGGGAAATTACACCATTTAGCGTAATCGCCAGACCGGTCTACCTCATATCGTATCGAGAGAAACACCGGACGCTTTGGCAGCTGCTGAAGCCAGGAAACGGAGGATTTGGAATGGGTGTATTTGCAGCGTTGGATGTGTCGCAGGACGAGACAGCGATTTGCGTGGTTGACGGGGACGGCATGATCCTGGGCGAAGCGAAGGTGCCGACGTGCCCCGACGCCATCGTCCGTTGGCTGCGTGACCGGTTCGACAACCTTGAACGGATCGGGATGGAAACCGGTCCGCTTGCTGTCTGGCTCTGGAACGCCTTGACTGAACGGGACCTCCCGATCGTTTGCCTGGATGCACGGCGTGCTGAAGATGATGCCGAACAAGACGGACCGGCATGATGCCCGAGGGCTTGCCCAGATTGTACGAACGGGCTGGTTCAAGGCCGTGCAGATCAAGAGCCACGATGCCTATGTCAACCGGGCCATGTTAACGGCGCGCGAAGCGCTCGTCGGCATGCGCGTTCGGCTGGAGAACGAGATTCGCGGGCTCCTGAGGACGTTCGGCGTGATGTTCGGCAAACGGGTGGGCGGGTTCAAGCGTCGCGCCGAGGAAATTCTCGACAAGGAATTGTCGGTCGCGCCCGAACTCGTTCCTGTCTTCGCGGCCCTCATGCAGGCAAGGCGAGACATCATTGCCCAGATCGCGGCTTTGGACAGCCGCATCCGGGCCGTTGCCAAGACCCACGAGACCGTTCGTCTCTTGATGACGGCTCCGGGTGTCGGGGCCATCACGGCAATGGCGGTGGTCGCGGCCTTCGATGATGCCTCACGCTTCCGAAAATCCTCTAGCGTAGGGGCCTATCTGGGACTGACACCGAGGCGATACGAATCCGGTGAAATCAGCCGGAACGGCTGCGTTTCGAAGTGGGGAGACACATTTACGCGAAAATGCCTGTACGAGGCAGCAAACGCGATCTTCTGCCGTGCCATAGGAGGCCACCGTCTCCGTGACTGGGCCAAGGCGATTGCCGGGAGAACTGGCCCGCGGAAAGCCAAGGTGGCGCTCGCGAGGAAGCTCGCAGTCATCCTGCATGTCATGTGGACCACCAACACGCCCTACCAGGAGGCAATACCCTCGTGACAGAGCCGCTGAAACCGGCGCTGTTCCATCGCGTGTAGACATGCGTCCAGCCGGGACGCGCGGCGAGGAAGAGATCGCTCCATCAACTGCGGTGCCGACCGCGCACACCATTTCGATCCTTCCAACCCTGAACGCAAATATGCGGCCCCACGCGGTGACCGCGGAGAGAATCTCAGAGCCCGGCGCGCAGGACTAAACGCAGACCGATCAGCACTTGACCAAGGCGATTAGAGAAACTTGACGGACGTGACCAACAATCCCGGAGAGATGACCTATCATGGTACGAATACCTATATCGTCGATACATCCGAGGGCCGGTTCATTATCGACTCCGGTCGGGTGGAAGACAGCCTTCATCTCGACGCGATTATCGACAGTTTGGGACCCAATCCAGCCGGTATTCTCGTCACTCATCACCATTCTGATCACTTCGGCGCAGCCCCGATATTGCGCGAGCGAACCGGTCTGCCCGTTTATGTGTCGCAGGCATTTCCGGACGACGCCTTTCAACCTGACGCGTTCCTAGAGGACGGCGAGGTAATCGCTGGTCTTACCGTCCTGCACACACCGGGCCATGTCAGCGATCACCTTTGCTTTGCGCGACCGGACAGGGTTTTGTTTACAGGCGATCATATCATGAGTTGGAACAGCTCAATCGTGAGCCCGCCCGACGGCAACATGCATGATTACTGTGCTCACCTTAAGCGTCTGATAGAACGTGATGACAAGATTTGCCTGCCGGGACACGGTCCGGTTCTCCCGCATCCGCAACCCTATGCAAAAAAGCTGCTCGCCAACCGGATGCGTCGGGAAGCGGAGATCCTTGAACACCTGGCGGACACCCCTGATACAGTCAAAAACACTGCCGCTTTGTTTACAAGAAATCCGATCCGCATATTGCGATGGCCGCCGAACGAAATGTTGCGGCACATCTTGAAAAGCTTCTCTCAGAATCGCGAGTGGCACAGGATGGAAATATCTTGAAAGTTACTTAACATAACTACTATTACCGGATGAATGTGTTTAGCCGCAAAGCTAAAATGTAACCCATGAGCAATTCAGGAATGTCACTCTCCGTTCATATACTGAGGGAGAATGGGCATGGGATGGGTGATGATGAGCGAGCGCGAGTTGAACCGCGTTGAGGTTTTGGCACAGGTCGATGACTGTCGGTTGAGCGTCGACAATGCGGCGAACATGCTGGCACTGACGCGTCGGCAGATCTTCCGGCTGTTGAAGCTGTATCGTCAGGATGGCGCGGCGGCGATCCGTCACAAGGCACGTGGCAAACCCCCGAACAATCGCATCCACAAAGCCAAACGGGATTACGCGCTGTCGCTGATCAAAGAGAACTATCCCGACTTTGGGCCGACCCTGGCAGCGGAGATGCTGGCCGAGCATCATGGGTTCAAGGTGTCGCGCGAGACGGTTCGCAAGTGGATGCAGGAAGACGGTCTTTGGCTTTCGCGCAAACAGCGTCGTACATTTCATCAGCCGAGATTGCGCAGAGAATGCTTTGGCGAGCTCATACAAATTGACGGCTCCGATCACCGCTGGTTCGAGGATCGGGGCGGTCCCTGCACCCTGCTCGTGTTCATCGACGATGCCACCAGCACGTTGATGGACCTGCGGTTTGTCAAATCCGAGAGCACCTTCAGTTACTTCGAAGCGCTTGAGAGCTACCTGCATACCCATGGGAGGCCGGTTGCATTTTACAGTGGCAAGCACACGGTGTTTCGCGTGGCCAAGGAAGACGCCAAGGGCGGCGCGCGGATCACCCAGTTCGGGCGCGCTTTGAGTGAGCTGAACATTGAGATTTTGTGCGCCAACTCAAGCCAGGCGAAGGGCCGCGTGGAACGCGCCAACCGCACGCTTCAGGACCGGCTTGTCAAAGAGCTGAGACTGGCAGGTGTTTCGAATATGGAGGCCGGAAACGCCTTTCGGGAAGGCTTCAAGGCCCGCTTCAACGCCAAGTTTGCCAAGGCCCCGGCCAAACCGGACAACCTGCACCGGGCGCTGAATGTGGAACCGGATCGTTTGGCGGAAGTGCTGTGCTGGCGTGAGAACCGATACGTCGGAAAGCAGCTTACATTTTCCTATGACCGCAAGCGGATCATGCTCGAGGAAAGCGAGATCACACGCGGCCTGGTCGGCAAGTATGTAGACACCTACGCCTTCGTGGATGGCCGGTTTGAGGTGCGCTGGAAAGGCCGTTCCCTGCCCTACAAAATCTTCGACATGGATCAGCGCGTGACCCATGCGGCTATCACCAGCAACAAACGCCTGAGCGCTGTCCTCGAACACATCAAAGAGATGCAGGAGGCCGCCCCACCCAAGCCCAAGGTGCGGACCAATTCAGAGAAGATGGGTTATAAACCGAATGGCCGGAGACCAGGTCGACCGTCAGGGTCGCGGGCCAAGAAGAAGATTGTGCACGTGGCTGAATAGGCCCAAGAATGCAGGCATGACTGCCGACGACGATCCAGAAATCATCTTCTCCGATTACACGCAATCCGTCGTCATCGACGGGCATCATTTCGATGTTGAGATCTACCGGACCAGCATCGATCCCGGCTGGATCCTGTCCGTGGAGAACCAGTTCGGCACGTTGACGGTTTCCGATAACCCGCCCTTTTTCGGTGATGGCCTCGCCTGGCGCGCCTTTGAAGAGATCCTGCGCGAAGACGGCATCAAAGCATTCTACAATAAGAAAGAGCGGCGAAAGCTCGGTTTATGACCTGAGCCCCGCAAGGCTTTTCTGCCCTCCGATATTTGGGGTCTACGGGCTGCTAAGCCTTGCTTACGTCACGCCTCTTGGTGACGTTTCTGTTTTGCGCAGCCGGTGACATTTCTGGATGGTTGCAACAAGCTCTGTGTAGCGGGGCACATTCTAAACTGGGTTGCGAAATTTCCCCTATCTTGCTGGAAAGCAAGGAGAATGAAAGATGGTCCATACAGAGCTAAACCTGCGTGAACGGCGCACGATTGAAGATATGTTGAATGCTAAGATACCTGTACGAGAGATAGCAGCGCAGATCGGCAGGCATGTTTCGACGATTCATCGTGACATCAAGCGCAACGGCTATGCCGACGAAGACCTGCCGGAATTGAACGGATACTATGGTGTTGTTGCTCAACGCGCTGCGGTTCAAAGGCGTGCGCGCCGTCGCAAATTGGTGCGCCTTGTCGGCCTGCGAAAGGCTGTGATCAAACAGCTCAAAGGTAACCACCTGATTGACACCGTCTGCCTGACGGCGGGGTTCTGAGCTAAGACACGTGCATAACGACGTCCTTAACGACGTGTCTTATTCGGAGGAGCCATGCTGGGCGAGGTTCTGGGCGTTGAGCGGCGCCGGCGGTGGAGCGAAGACGAGAAGCTCGAGATCCTGTCGGAGGTCGGCGTCGGCGGTGCGTCGGTGACGCAGATCGCGCAGCGCCACGAGATCACGCGCTCCCAGATCTACGGCTGGCGGCGCGATATGAAGAAGAAGGGCCTATGGTCGCGGGATCGCGGGGCCGTTTTCTTGCCGGTGGATTTCAGCGGGGCTCAGGCGCCGGGAAGCGCATCCGCGCCGTCACGGTCTGGCCCTGTCGAACTGCGGCTGAGCAACGGCCGCTGCCTGAGGTTCGACAGCGGCATGGATGGAGAGGTGCTGACCCGATTGATCCGGGCGGTGGAAGCGGCATGATCGGACCGGGAACGGGGGTTCGGGTCTACTTGGCCTGCGCGCCCACCGACATGCGCAAGGGGATCGCCGGTTTGGCCGCGCTCGCCCAGGACGTTCTGCGCCAAAACCCGGCGAGCGGCGCGGTCTTCGCGTTCCGTGGGCGCCGGGGAGACCGGCTGAAGCTTCTCTACTGGGATGGTCAGGGGTTCTGCCTCTACTACAAGGTCCTGGAGCGAGGCCGCTTCCCGTGGCCCGCCGCCGGAGACGGCGCCGTGAGGCTGACCTCGGCGCAGCTGGCGATGCTCTGGGAAGGCATCGACTGGCGCCGTCCGGACTGGGGTGCGCCTCCGGCCCGGGTGAGCTGATACTTCTCTCAACCCCCTTGTTTTACTGGTTATGGACCGCACGGGATGGTAAGGTCCCGCATGTCCGAAGCCGCCTCCCTTCCGCCTGACGATCCTGCCAAGTTGCGCGCAATGATCGCCGCGCTCGAGGCCGAGAACGCGGCCATGCGGGCGGAGACGACACGGCTTACGGCCGTCCTGAAGGCGCACGAAGCCCTCGTCCAGGCGCTCCAGATCCGGATCGCCAAGCTCCAGCGCCAGAAGTTCGGTGCAAGCTCGGAGAAGATCGAACGCGAGATCGAACAACTCGAGCTGGCCCTCGAGGCGCTGGAGGTCGCGGCTTCCGCCGCCCGGGAGCCCGAGGAGGAGCCGAAGGCAGAGCCCGCAGTCGCGGAACCTTCTTCCATGCGGCGAAAACCGAAGGTCTCGGAGGCAACGCCCCGCGAGCGCATCGTGCTCGACCCCGGTGATGCCTGCCCCGACTGCGGGGGCGAACTGCGGCTCGTCGGTGAAGACATGAGCGAGATCCTCGAGCTGATCAGCGCGCGGCTGAAGGTGATCGAGACGGCGCGCCCGAAGAAGTCCTGCCGACGATGCGAGAAGATCACCCAGACCCCGGCGCCTTCGCGGCCGATCCCGCGCAGCATGGCGGGACCCGGTCTACTGGCGCACATCCTCGTCTCCAAGTTCGACGACCATCTGCCCCTGTATCGACAGAACGAGATCTTCGCTCGCATGGGGGCGGAGATCCCGGCCTCGACGCTCGTCGACTGGTGCGGCCAGGGCGTGCGGGTGCTCGATCGGGCCAGGCGGCTCGAAGGCCTGGGCAAGGGCGTGAAGGAGGGCCGGATCTGGACCTACCTCCGGGATGACCGGCCCTGGGGCGGGACTGCGCCGCCCGGCATCGCCTACTTCGTCGCCCCTGAACATCACGCAGCTGCGGCTCTGATGCCGCATTTCGGCCGCGGTAGAGCGATGATCGCACCGATCGCGGCGATGAGAGCGGCGAGGATTTCGGCCACGAGAGCCCTCAGATGGGCCAGGATCATGCGGATGTTGTGCCCGCAGCCGCAGAGCACAGCGTGGAGCGCGTCTCCGAGCGTGCCCTTGAGAGCGCAGCGGGCAAGGCGGCCGTCGGTCTTCATGTGCCCGATCACAGGTTCGATTGCGCTGCGCCGGCGCAGGTCGCGCCGGAGCGCCGGCGTCATCCCGCGGCGCTGGCCCGAGATGAACGCCTCGGTCGTCTGCACACCGTGGCCGCGGTAGCCGCGGTCGACGAAGGCCCTCCTGGGCCGGGTCTCGGTCAGGATCTCCACCTGCTCCAGCGCCTCGCGAAGGGTGTGCCCGTCATAGGGGTTGCCGGGCATCGACCGCATGCCGACGACGAAGCCCTCCCGGTGCGTGGTTGCCACCGACACCTTAGTGCCGAACTCGTAACGGACCCGCGCCTTGCCCTTGGAGATGCAGTCCACCTCGGGCTCGTGCAGTGCGTAGAGCTTGCCCTTGTCCTTCGGCTTCTGCCGCAAGAGCCGGCCCGACAAGGCAATCTCCGCCTCGATCCGCTCCCGCAAACCGGCGTCGGCCACACGGCCCAACTGGCGCTGGATGTCGCGCAGGACGCGCCCGGTATAGCCCTTCAGCCGCCGCAGGGCCTTGCGCATCCGCTTGAACTGGCGCGCATGCGCGTAGCGCCCGACCTGGCCCGACAGCCGCGGCGCAAGCCGCGCGTAGCTCTGGCGCAGGGACAGGCCTGCCTCCTGCGCGAGCGCCACCAGGCGCCGGCGCGCCTTCTCGCAGAGCCGCGCGTCCGTGGGATGCGCGATCGCCTTCTCCATCACCGTCGTGTCCACGATCACCGCCTCGACACTCCGCTCGGAGATCACTCCAGCTTCACGGCCCGCCTCGATCGTCTTGGTCAGAAGCCATTCGACGCCCTCTTCCCCGATCCGCTTGCGCCACCGCGTCAGCGACGAAGGATCGAGCGGGAAGCAATGCTGGAAGAACGTCTCGCCACAGAAGTGCTGGTAATAGGGGTTCTCCACCCACCGCGCCACCACCGCCTCGTCCGAGAGCCGGTAGGCATGCTGCAAATAGAGCAACCCCGCCACCAGTCGCGGCGACGTCGCCGGGCGGCCGGTGTGCGACGTGAAGAACCCCGCCCACTCATCCTCGAAGAACTCCCAGTCGATCAGGGCGGCCAGCTTCACCAGCTCGTGGCGCATGTCGATCATGTCCGTCAGGCGTGGGCGCAACAGGTCGTCCTGTTCAGGGGCGCGGGATTTGGGCTTCATACGTTGATCCGAAATTGCAGGCTTCTCGCCCGAAACCTACCAAATCCTGCAGTTCCAGAATACTGAAAACGCCGCTTCATAAAACAAAATCAATGCGTTGGGACTTGTTCAGGGTGAACTACTTCTTCTCACCGGACCGGAAGAGTGCGCATCCGCACCGCCATTTGGCCGAGTTCAGCGGCATCCTTCAGGCGGACGCCTATACGGGCTTCAAGGCGCTCTATGAGCCCGATGCTACCGGCGCGGTGCGCATCCGGGAGGCCGCCTGCTGGGCACACCTGCGCCGGGACTTCCACGATGTCTGGACCGGCACCAAGTCGGAGATCGCCCGGGAGGCGCTGGACCGTATCGGCGCGCTTTACGACATCGAACGCGAGATCACCGGCTGCTCCGCCGAAGAGCGGCGACGCGTTAGGCAGACCCGCACGCGCCCGCTGGCGGAGGACTTCAAGGCGTGGTCGGAGGCCCAGCTCGGCCGGGTCTCCGGCAAGAGCGCACTGGCCAAAGCCTTCCGCTACGCGCTCCGCCGCTGGCCCTCCTTCACGCTCTTCCTGGAGGACGGCCGCGTGGCCATCGACAACAACCCGGCCGAGCGTGCGATCAAGCCCGTGGTGATTGGTCGGAAGAATTGGCTCTTCGCCGGGGCCGATGCCGGGGGTGAAACCCTCGCGAAAGCCATGACGATCATCGAAAGCGCGAAGCTCAGCGGCCACGACCCCGAAGCCTACCTGGCAGACATCCTTGCCCGCATCGGAGATCACAAGATCAATCGCCTCGACGAGCTCCTGCCGTGGAACTGGGTGCCACAATCCAAAGAGGCAAAGGCCGTCGCCTAAGCTGCGGTCCTTACCGGCCGGTTACGCTCAAAGAAGGTTGGTCTCCCGAACAGATCGCGGGTCGATTGCACTTTGAAGGCCAGACAGTTCGTGTGAGCTACGAGACAATTTATGCTTATGTCTACAGTCCAGACGGCCAATCCAAAGAGCTGGCCCGATACCTACCAAACCGGCGCAAGAAACGGAGACCGCACCATTCACGCAGGTCCCGTGGCCTTGTTTTCCCGCCAGATCGGTCCATCCATGAACGACCCGACTACGTTGATACTCGTGAGACTTTTGGCGAATGGGAAGGCGATTTGATGATTTTCGAGCGTGCTCAGGGTAAGATGAACGTCGCCTCGCTCGTTGAGCGGAAGACCCGCTTCGCCGTCCTGTTCCGTAACAACGACCGCAGCACAACGCATCTGATGGACAAGCTAATGACTGTGATGGAACCCCTGCTCCAAACAGCCCGTAAATCGATCACCTTTGATAGAGGTATTGAGTTTGGAAACGGCGCAAGCTGAAACCTGGAATCGGAACCGAGGCATGGTTCTGTGATCCTCAAGCCCCGTGGCAAAAGGGTTCCGTCGAAAACCTGAACAAGCGTGCTCGGCGCTACTTACCAAGAGATGCGCCTGTCGCCGCGCTCTCAAATCGAGATATGAAGTCGATTTTTGCCCGCTTGAACGGCACGCCCAGAAAGTGTCTGGGATGGCGCACACCAACTGAAGCATTCAGGGAAGAACTGATGAAACTGAGATAGCGGAAACCGTCGCAACGACCCTTGAGCCATCATTTAATGGAGCGGTTTGCCGGTCCGAAGCATGTGGCCAATCCGCGCAAGCGTTTCAGGCGTCGCGACCAGCGCCATGAACACCTCGCTCTCAAGAGCAGCCAGATCGGCCTCCGACGTCCCTGCCCCTCCTGCGGCGAAAATCTCGGCAATGCGCGACTGAAGCGCAAAAGCGTTCGGCGTAATCCGCCCATCGTCTCGGGCAGTTTCGCGCTCCGACAACAACCCGCTCAGAACCGCCTGCCGATCCAGACGCAATGTCACCACCTCTTGCGCGCCCTGCCTCGGCTCCAATGTGTCGAGATGCGCAAGGGCTGCGGCAAAGACATCGTCGTCACGCATGACCACCGGTTGAGACGGATCCAACAAAGCCAAATCCCCCGCCTCACGCGCCGACCCAGCGGGGGCCTCAAGTGTGGCCGCGTGAAAGGCCCTCGTGATCCGGTCCGACAAATCCGCCTCGTGCGATGCTGTGGCGCGGGCTCGGTCCAACAGTCGCCGACATCCGCCCCAGCCCGGCACCAGACCGACAAGATGTTCGGGCAGACCGATCCGCGTCTCGGCATGGGCCACTGTGCCCGTGCAATGCATCGCCAACTCGCACCCACCGCCAAGCGCCAGCCCGTGCATCGCGGCGACGCTGGGCGTGTGGGCCGTCCGCAGGGCGGCGAGAACCATTTGCCCGCGCGTGATGAAGGCCTCGATCGCCGCCCATTTTCCGCCCTCGATCCACGCCACCACCTTTGACAGATCGGCACCTGCGGAGAACACCCGCGGATTGTGATTGCCGACAACCATCCCGCGCGCAGCGCCGTTCAAGCGGCTCACCCCCTCTTCGAGAATGTCGAAGACCGCGGGGGCAAGGGCGTGCATTTTGCTCCGAATATCCAAGCAGATCACATCATCGCCCAGATCCCAAAGCGCTGCAGAGGAATTTTGGGCCAGTGCTTGGCCTGCGGCCTGTGCCCGGCTCAGCCGGTCCGCCTCGCCACTCCGCACGACCGGAGTCGCCAGCGCCTCGAACGGCACGCCTTCGGGCATCTGCGCCCGCAGACGCGCCTGCGTTTCAGGGCTCAGCTCCCGCCACAACGCTACCGGTCCCGCGCGCCAAGCATAGCCCAACTCCATCCCGAGATCCGTCTCCTTGAGCGAGGGCGCAATCTCACCCGCGTGGATCAAAGCATAGTCCACCACCTGCGCCAGAACCGCCCGCGCATAGGCCCCAGAGGCCGTGTCATTATTCAACAAAAGATCGAGATCGCGCCCCGCCCCCGGCAGGTCTTTCTGCGCGAACCCGCTATGCGCACGATACACGCCGGAGTTCAGGTCAAGCGCCTCCAACGCACCGCTCTCGGACTTACGGTAAAACCCGGCACGGCTTTTGCGCCCGAACCGCCCGGCAGAAACAAGATCCGTAATTACCCCCTGCCCCGGCAGATCGAACGCATTGATCGCGTCCGTCCGGGGCAGCGCCGCCATCAACGAGCCCCAGATGGGTTTGACGACATCAAGCCCGACCAAATCCAGCAGGCCGAAGACGCCCGTGCGCGGCACGCCAAAGGCCATGTGCACCGCATCTGCCTCCTCGACCGTCAGCCCAAGCCGCAACGCCTCGACCACCGCCACCGAAAGCCAGGTACAGCCCAGTCGGTTGGCGATGAAACCCGGCGTGTCGCGGCATTCGATCACGGTTTTGCCAAGCGCCTTTCGCCCAATCTCGGCAGCGCGGTCGAACGCCACCCGGTCCTCAGATCCGATCAGTTCCAATAGTGCCATGCGCCGGGGCGGGTTGAAGAAATGGCTGATCAAGAAATGATCCTGAAACGCCGCACCGCGCCCTTCGATCAGCCGTCCGCGCAGAATGGTCGAGGTGTTGGAGGAGACAATCGCATCGGGTTTGCGCAAAGGCTCGATCCGTTCGTAAAGTGCACGTTTTAGGTCGAGGTCTTCAAGGATGGCTTCGACGATCCAATCCGCCTCCGCCACACGTTCCAGATGGTCCTCGGTATTGCCGACCCGCACCAGGCTGACGGGCGCCTCCCCCATGAACGCCTGTCGCGCGATCTGTTGCGCAAGGCCTCGTTCAGCGGGCGCATCTCGCACCCCATCCGGCCCCGCCCGATCCAGCAGATCGACGGCAATCCCCGCATTGGCAAACTGCGCTGCGATCCCGCCGCCCATATTTCCCGCGCCGATCACCGCTACGCGCCGGCATCCCAAATCCTCGACCCCGAAGGCCGTCTTGATCGTGCTCATGATATCTCCAGACTTCACTATGTGTTGGCGTGGGCGAAGATACCCGCGCCGAAGGACCTCAGATCGCGAGGTCGAAATCCGCCGCCGTCAGCGCAAGCGTCGCGCCATTGCCAGTCTTGGAAATCGCATGAAGTGCCGCCGCCATGGGGAAGACATTTGAGGCATAGAACCGCACCATGCTCAGCTTGGCCTTTGCATGGGTCGTGTTGCGCCCTTCTGCAAGACGCTTGGACGCCGAAATTGCGGCATCGCCCATCACCCAGGCGCCGAGGCAAATCCCAAAAGCCTCAAGGATATTGACAGCTGCCGACAGGGGCTCCGTACCGTTTTGCGCCACTAGCCAGTCGGTCAGATCGCCGACGATTCCGGCAGCCTCTTCGACCATCGCGCTCAGTCCGGACCAATCGGCGTCCCCGCCGCTCTGCGTCTTCAGCCCCTCGGCGGTCGCATTCATCTCGGCGATCAGCTCGCGCGCGGCGGTGCCGTTGTCGCGTTTGATCTTGCGGCCCACTAGGTCGAGCGCCTGAATGCCGGTCGTGCCCTCGTATATCGTGGTGATCCGCGCATCCCGCAGGTGCTGCGCAGCGCCCGTTTCCTCAATATAGCCCATGCCACCATGGATTTGGACGCCCAAAGATGCCACATGCACCGATAGTTCCGTTGACCAGGCTTTCACCACCGGAATCAAAAGATCTACGCGCCGCTGATGGTGCGCACGAGTCTTGTCTTCCTCTGCGCGATGCGCAAAATCCAGAGACCGCGCCGCGCGAAATGCCAAAGCCCTTGCCGCTTCAGTCCGCGCTTTCATCAGGCCCAGCATCCGGCGAATATCCGGGTGTCCCATAATGGCCGCTTCCGCGCCCTCGGGCGTGCCGCCCTGCACACGGTCCATCGCGTAGCGCACCGCATGTTGCGTGGCCGCCTCGGAAATACCGACACCTTGCAGGCCCACGCCCAAACGCGCGTTATTCATCATGGTGAACATGTACTGAAGCCCTTTGTTGGGCTCACCCACCAGATAGCCGATGGCACCGCCCTCATCGCCATAAGACATGGTGCAGGTCGGACTGGCGTGAATGCCCAGTTTATGTTCAATCGACACACAACGCAGGTCATTGCGCAACCCCGGAGTGCCCTCGGCATCGGGAATAAATTTCGGCACAATGAAAAGCGAAATTCCTTTGACGCCTGCGGGCGCATCTGGCAGGCGCGCGAGCACGAGATGGATGATGTTTTCCTCCAGGTCATGTTCGCCATAGGTAATGAAAATTTTCTGCCCGCTGATCCGGTAGTGATCCCCCTCCGGCACCGCTTTCGTGCGGATAGCGGCCAGATCAGACCCGGCCTGCGGTTCAGTCAAGTTCATCGTCCCGGTCCATTCCCCGGTCACGAGTTTCGGCAGGTAGAGCGTTTTGAGATCATCGGAGGCATAGCCGTTGATCGCCTCAATCGCGCCCTGGGTCAAAAGCGGACAGAGCTGAAACGCCGTGTTCGCGCCATTGAACATTTCGATAATGGCGGCGTTCACCACCTCCGGCAGGCCCATTCCTCCGTGATCCGGCGCCGCCGTGGGCGCGTTCCAACCCATCTCGACCAGCGTGTCATAGGCGACACGCCAGCCTTCCGGTGTCGTCACCTGCCCCATGGCAAAACCGAGCCCAGCCTGATCGCCCGCAGCGTTGAGCGGTCCGAGCACATCGCCTGCAAATTTCCCCGCCTCTTCGAGGATCGCTCCCACTATGTCGGGACTGGCTTCCTCAAGCCCGGGTAGTTGCGAAATTTCGTCCAGCCCGCAAAGTTCTTCAAGGACGAACATCATTTCTTCTGTTGGCGCAACATAGGTCATTGCCTCAATTCCTTTTTATCACAGTTTCTCAGTCAATTCCGGGACAACATCAAACAGATCTGCGACGAGGCCGAAGTCCGCGCCCATGGCCAAAGCGTTGCGAATAGTGTCGGTGGTTTTCTTTTCACCTATGGACACGATCACCACCTCGGAAGCCACACCGGCTTCTTTCATACGGATCGCCTCTTCGACAGAAATCTCGTCGAACGGGTTCATCGACATCTTCACATTGGCAAGATCGACACCCGTGCCGTCCGCCTTAACCTTGACCTTAACGTTGTAATCAATCACCCGTTTGACGGGAACGAGCACCTTCATGGGTCTATTCCTTTCTTCAAGGGTCAGCGGGTTGGAACGGGAATCGTGTCCTCGCCGCGAAAATCGTAAAATCCGAGTTTGGTCCTTTGTCCGAGCCAGCCGACTTCGACGTATTTCACCAATAGCGGACAGGGTCGGTATTTGCTGTAGGCGAGCCCGTCGTTAAGCACGCCCATGGAGAGTCCGGGGCCGATGATCAAGTTCGATCCCATCAGCTGACTGAGCTGGGTGATCGGCGCGGCCAGAACAACCCTGTAGCCATCGACAAGCGTGTTCAAAAGCGGCACGTTTACGTCGAAGGCCTGATAGCTTCCAGAGCAACCGCGATGCCCTGCCCACCACCAATGCACATGGTTGCCAGAGCCCGTTTCAAACCTGTACGCTCTAGCTCGTAGAGCGCCTTTAGAAAGATTATAACCCCCGATGCCCCGATCGGGTGTCCAAGTGCTATTGCGCCACCATTGGGATTCACCTTGTTATTGTCCAAACCAAGAGTCTTGCTCACAGCTAGAGCTTGCGCCGCGAAAGCCTCATTCGACTCGATCACATCAAAATCTGAAATTGTCAGTCCTGTTCTCTTTAGAAGACCTGATACCGCTGGAATTGGCCCAATCCCCATGATGTCCGGACGCACGCCTGCTATATGATAGCCGAGCAGCCTTGCTCGCGGTTTCAATCTCGCTCTGGCTGCAGTATCTGCAGTCGCTAATACAACTGCGGCGGCCCCGTCATTTAGGCCCGAAGCATTTCCCGCCGTGACTGTACCATCCTTCTGGAAGGCTGGGCGCAGGTTTCCAAGCGATTCCAGTGTACTTGCCTTAGGATGTTCATCAGTATCAAAAGACACCATGTTGCGTTTGCCCTTCACCTCGACGGGAACAATCTGGGATTTGAAATACCCGTTATTGATCGCGTTCAGGGCGCGCTCCTGACTTTGCAGTGCAAACTCGTCTTGAGCCTCGCGGGTAATTGCATATTCTAAGGCAACATTTTCCGCCGTGACCCCCATATGCCCTGTGCCAAACGGACAATTGAGTGCGCCGAGCATCATGTCGGTTGCACCAGTGTCGCCCATTTTTTGCCCCCAGCGGATGGCCGGCATGATATACGGCGAGCGGCTCATGCTTTCGCTGCCACCGGCAAGTGCTATGGCCGCATCTCCCTGAATCAACGACTGCGCCGCAGACACGATGGCTTGAAGCCCAGAACCGCAGAGCCGGTTTACGTTCATTGCGGGCGCTTCTTCTGGCACTCCGGACCCAATTGCGACCGCGCGGCTAAGATACATATCACGCGGCTCAGTATTAATAACATGACCAAACACCACATTTTCAATTTGCCTGCCATCAATGCCAGAGCGAGCAATCGCCTCCTTCGCCACGATCTCCCCAAGCTCGATAGGCGACGTGTTGGCAAGAGCCCCTCCAAAGGTTCCGATGGCTGTTCGCGCACCGTCCAATACTACGATATCTTTCATTTTTTCACCGTTGCTTCGTTCTGCATCAAGAAGACCGCGTTGGTCCGTTGCCCAGTACAGAAATCATTTTTCAAGAAGTTCGGAAGTAAATGTTCCGAGGCGCGACACGCGCGCTCCGGGTTACTTCCGTCAGAAACGAGACCCTAGAACCGGTAGGCAACACCGATATTCAAGATTGTTGGGTCCACCGAAACCTTGCCTCTGACCGGTGCCCCGCCGAGTGTCCCAGAGATATCTGTTTCGAATGGCGTGTAACGTATATCGGCATTAGCAAACCAATTATCGCTCATTTGATAGCGCATTCCAACTTGGAGAGCAGGCGCCCAAGCGTCTTTCAAGTCGAAGTCCGCAAGTGCATCCCCTTGTTCTTCCAGAAACAAGATTCGAGCGATACCGGCACCAACATAAGGGCTAACGGATGAATTAGTCGGAAAGTGATATTGAAGCGACAAGATGGCAGGGCCGTATTTTGTCTCTCCGACGGTCATCCCCCCCAAGCTGCCGGTTCCTGTAAGATCGGCGGTTGCAGGAAAACCACAAAAAAATTCAATGCCAAAGATGAATTCAAGAAATAAGAAACATCGAAACTCAGTGTGGTGTCATCGGAGATATCGATACCAGACCCCGGTATTGGCGCACCGCCCGCGCTGATTGAATCCAACGTTTCGTTCGTGAATACTTTCGCCGCATTCAGGCCAAAAAGCCAGTCGCCTTTGGAGTAAAGCGGTTCCGCATTTGCGACGCTGAACGACGAAAAGCAACCAAGCATCGTGATTAACACAAACTTCGAGGCAAAAGGCCCCTTGGATTTTACATTAGATTGTTTCATTTATTCCTCCCTTTTAGTCGTTCTTCCGCGCATTTTGCTCGGTCTCAAGGAGGCGGAACATGCGATCTGCAAATCCGCCTGCCTGTTTTCAGGCTACGCCAGAAGCACGTCTCCATATGCTTCCCGCAGCTTGTTCTTCAGCACTTTGCCAGTTGCGTTTCGTGGAAGTTCATCCACAAAAACGACCGCATCCGGGATCTGCCATTTGGCGACTTTGTCGGAGAAGAAGGAAATCACATCCTTCTCTGACACTTTTGCCCCTGGTGCCTTGACAGCGACAAGGACCGGCCGTTCGTCCCATTTTACATGCTTCGCCGCAATTGCGGCGGCATCTGCAATACCGGGATGAGCGACCGCGATTCCTTCAAGTTCGACGGTGGAAATCCATTCCCCGCCCGATTTGATGATGTCCTTGGAGCGGTCTCGAATCGTCATGAACCCATCGGCATCAATCGAGGCCACATCGCCGGTTTCAAACCATCCATCGGATTCCAAAGTCGTACCCGGTTCCGCACCGAAATAGCTGTCTACGACCCAATGGCCGCGAATGCGAAGATTGCCTTGCGCCGCCCCATCCTCGGGAAGTGTACTGCCTTCATCGTCGACGATCTTGAGTTCCACGCCATAGGGCGGGCGGCCCTGGCTTTCGCGCACTTTGGCCTGTTCTTCCTTGGTCATGCCCGCATGGCGTTCCAGCAAGGCATTCGCGGTCCCGAGAGGCGAGGTTTCGGTCATGCCCCAAGCGTGCACGACTTCGGTGCCATATTTGTCGCGGAATTCGGCGATCATCGAAGGCGGGCAGGCCGATCCGCCGACCACCGTCCGTGTGAGGGTCTCGGCTTTGGAGCCGAGTTTGTCGAGCGATGCGAGAAGCCCCTGCCAGATTGTAGGAACACCAAGCGCGACCGTCACGCCTTCGTCGTCGATCAGCCGTGCGAGGCTGTCACCGTCAAGCCCCGGACCGGGCAGGACCAGTTTTGCGCCGACCATCGCGGCGGCATAGGGGATGCCCCAGGCATTAACGTGGAACATCGGAACCACCGGCATCATCACTTCGCGCGCTGAAATATTCAGCGTATCGGGAAGGGCCGCGCCCAAGGAATGCAACACCGTAGAGCGGTGCGAATAAAGAACGCCCTTGGGATTACCCGTGGTGCCGGAGGTATAGCAAAGGCTGGAGGCGTCATTCTCGTCGACATCCACCCAATCGGCGTTTTCGTCCCCCGTGGCCAGGAAGTCCTCGTAGAATATAAGTCCGGGGATCTTGCTGGCTGCCTTTTCGTCACGCGCGGACATGAGAACGAAGGTGTCGACCGTCGTCAGGTTTTCCCTGATCCCTTCGATGATCGGCAGGAACGTCTTGTCAAAAAAGATGACCCGGTCTTCCGCGTGGTTGATGATATAGACAAGCTGTTCGGGGAAGAGGCGTGGATTGATCGTGTGGCACACCATTCCACCGCAGGAAATGCCGAAGTAGCATTCCAGATGCCGCGCGTTGTTCCACGCGATCGTCGCCACGCGATCCCCTTGGAAGAGCCCCAGCTTTGTCAGCGCGGAGCCGAGCTGACGGGCTCTATCCGAAATCCCTTTCCAGTTCGTCTTTGTCTTTGTGCCATCTGTTTCCACCGACACAATCTCGGTGTTGCCATGATAGCGAGCGCCGTGATCAATGAGTGAGTGTATTGTGAGGGGCATCGCCATCATTTGTCCGCGCATTTAGCTTCCTTTCCGGATTTGTGTTTAGGAGCGGCTATTTGGTCGGTCTGGTAGGCTCGCAAGCCGCTAGTCGCGGCTTGCAGTTTCTTACAACAAACCCCATCGCATCCTTGGCAACTGGCTGTTTTTTCATGATTTTCGTAAGATTTTTTAGGCAACAGACCGGCTCCTGTCAAAAATACGCACCTGCCCCAGAATGATCTCGGCCGCATTCTCAGCGATGACCATGGTCGGGGCGTTGGTGTTTCCAGCGACAAGGCTTGGCATGATGGATGCGTCCACCACTCGCAGCCCAGATACACCGCGAACCTTAAGCTCGGGGTCGACCACAGAATCCTTGTCCGCACCCATTCGGCATGTACCAACCGGATGATAGATTGTTTCTGCGCTTTCCCGAATGAATGCCGCGATCTCATCGTCGGTCTGTACAGATTTACCGGGGTGCACTTCGTATTTGCTGTGCGCAGACATTGCCGGCGCTTCGAGTATCCTGCGCCCAGCTTTGAAGGCTGCAATCATCGTTCCCATATCTTCCGGATCGCTAAGATAATTCGGCTGAATCAGAGGATCGTCCATCGGATCCGGGCTTTTGAGGCCGATATAGCCGCGGCTCTTGGGCAAAAGATCGCAGATGTGAAGCGTATAGCCATAACCAAAAGCGATCTTGCGGCCATGATCTTTCAGATATGTGGGCAGGAAGTGAAACTGAACATTCGGCCTATCGCGTTCAGGGGACGACTTAATGAACCCACCGCTTTCCGCAACATTTGACGTGAGAAACCCTTTACGTCTGAAGATGTAGGAAAACAAACCACCAATGCCACGCGGCAGAAAGCTGGGCGCGACACCGATCGGGCGCCGTGAGCTAGCAGCATGCATAATCGTTACATCGAGGTGGTCGGCCATGTTCTTGCCAACCTCGGGAAGGTCGTGAACGACGGCTAGACCATGCCGTTTAATTTCTTGGGCATCCCCGATACCCGACAGAAGGAGGAGTTGAGGCGAATTCACGGCCCCGCCGGACAGGATCACTTCGCCGCCGGCATTGAGACGCAGTTGGCGATATTCGCCACTTTGCTGTAAGGTGACACCGGTTGCCGTCTTTTCCTCCATGACAACGCGGGTCACGCGGGCGTCGGTGAAAATCTCAAGGTTGGACCGGGCCTCAGCCCCGCGCAGGAAAGCTTGCGCCGAGCTCCAACGCCGACCATCCTTTTGCGTGACCTGATACATGCCCAGGCCCTCTTGTTCGGCGCTGTTGAAATCGCCGTTGTGGGGGATCTGCAGTTCGCGCCCAGCCTGTACGAAATCACGGCTCAGAGGGTTCACGGTTTTCAGCTCACTCACGGAGAGCTCGCCGCCCCTACCGTGGGTTTCGGTTGCACCGAACCGATGGTTGTCTTCGATGCGCTTGAACAGGTCGGTCATGCGGTCCCAGCCCCAGACATCCGTGCCTGCCTCGGACGCCCAGTAGTCGTAATCGGCCTTGTGGCCACGAATATAGACCATGGCGTTGATGGACGACGACCCGCCCAGCGTCTTGCCGCGTGGCCAGAACAGTTTGCGGCCATTCAGGTGCTCTTGCGGTTCGGTGTCGAATGCCCAGTTCAGCTTTTTGCTGTTGGCCAGCAAGGCGATCCCCAATGGCATGTGGATCAGGGGGCTCTTGTCCTTTGGGCCTGCTTCGATAAGCGCGACGCGTTTTGCCGGGTTTGCCGACAGCCGGTTGGCCAGAACGCAACCAGCGGATCCGGCGCCGACGATGATATAGTCGTACATTTCTTCTCTCCCTATTGGTTACGGGCGGCTGTTATCCAAGCACCCGGACCACGATGTTGATAAGACGGCGTACAAAGCCCGTGTAAGGCGGGAAAAGCATATGCGTGATCGAATGCTTTTCCTCCAGAACGGCTTTTTCATGGGAAAAGGCCTTGAAGCCGTGTTCGCCATGGGCCGACCCAATGCCGGAGTTGTTGACGCCGCCAAATGGAAGGTTCGGGTGCAGGAAATGCACCACTGTAAGGTTTACGCCCACCGCGCCCGAAGAGGTGCGCGTGATGATCTGATCAGCGAAGCCCTTGCTTTTGTCGAAGATATACAGGGCAAGCGGCTTGGGGTTTGCGTTGATCTTGTCGATAACTTTATCCAGATCGACATATTCGATGATCGGCAAGATCGGCCCAAACAGTTCTTCGTGAGTGATTTCCATATCGTCCGAAACCTCGGAGATCAGCGTCGGGGCAACGAAATTCTGGGCCGCGTCTGTCTGCCCGCCCTGAAGGATGCTTGCGCCTTTGGCACGGGCATCCTCGATCAGGTTGCGAACCCTGTCAAAGTGACGTTCGTTCACAATCCGGCAATAGTCGGGCGTTGCTTTTTGAGCCTCGGGCGTCTTTCCATAGACCCGGCCGATCTCGGCCTGAAGCGCAGCCTTGAACGCAGTCGAAACATCGCGATGTACATACACATGATCCGGTGCGATACAGGTCTGACCGTTGTTTGCGAACTTACCCCAGACGATGTTGCGCGCGGCCTTCTTGATATTGGCGTTGGGCCCGACGATTGTGGGCGACTTACCACCAAGTTCCAGAGTGACCGATGTCAGGTTTTTTGCCGCCGCCTCCATCACGACCTTGCCGATTGCCGGGCTGCCCGTGAAGAAAATGTGGTCAAACGGAAGCGACAGTAGCTCTTGGGAAACCGTGGCGTCGCCTTCGATGACCCTGACCAGATCCGGTGTGAACGCCTCTTCCACGATGTCGATGATGACACGGGACGCATTTGGCGTCATTTCTGACGGCTTGATGATGGCACTGTTGCCGGCCGCGATTGCCGAAACCAGCGGCCCGAGCGAAAGATTCACTGGATAGTTCCAGGGCGCGATGATCAGGCACACACCCTTGGCCTCGGGGCGAACCCGTGCCTTGGTGCCAAACACCCCCAAAGTGGCGCGCGCCCGTTTGGGGCGCATCCACGACTTCAAATGGTGTTTGGTGTGCCGGATTTCCTGAAGCACAGGGAAGATCTCGGTCAGTTTCACTTCTTCGGCGGGTTTGCGAAAATCAGCGGCGCAAGCCGCGATGATTTTGTCCTCGTTCCGTTTGACGGCCTCTGCTAGGCGGTCCAGCTGTGCAATGCGTGCCTTGCGGTCAAAACTGGCACGCCGGGCAAGTTGTGCCCGAATCTGGGTGTCAAACGCCGCTCGGATGTCATCGGCACTGGCTGTTTTTGCGTGAAATGATGCAACCTGATTCATGTTCACGCTCCTACTTCTCTTCGTAGAGGACATAGTCCTCTTTCGTGGCGCCACAGTCCGGACAGCACCAATCATCGGGGATCTGACTGAACAGAGTTCCCGGCGGGAAACCTTCGTGTTCGTCGCCAAGGGCTTCGTCGTAGATATGACCGCATGTTATGCAAAGCCATTTCCGGTAGGTGGTTCCGGCGGCGGGGGCCGCCTGTGCCACCGGAGCAGGCGCTTGCGGTGCGGCGGCAGGAGCGTCAACCGCCACGGGTTCGGGTGCCGGGGCCGGAGCGAGTGTCGGTGCCGGGGTTGGTGCTAGCGCTGCGGCTTCGCCGATCAGCACAAAGTCCTCTTTGTCGCGGACCGCGCAATCGGGGCACGAAAAGTCTTCGGGCACTTGTGACCACGGCGTTCCCGGCGGGAACCCCTCATGCGGGTGGCCCTGGATTTCATCGTAGGTGTAACCGCAATCCGGGCATTGATATTTAGCCATTGTTCATTCCTCCCTTACACACGTGCGTTGACAGGCAAGCACATGCGTCGTTCCAGATTTTCTGTCGGTTGTGTCTGCGGCCCCGTCATCGAGTGAGAGCAAGGGGCTGTTTGTCAGGTCAGTGTTGGCCCCATCGGGGCCAACTCCTTAGTCTGAGGCGCCATGCGAGGGTTTTATTCGGCAGGCATGGCGGCAGGTTGCGCAGGTGCGACCGACCCGAATTTACGGTCATAGTACTCACGCATGCCAGGCTCGATCTGAATCTTGTTCAGGTCACCTTTGGCCCAGTCCAAGACACGATGATCCATGATCGATCGGAACCACGAGGGGACCAGCGCCGCAAAGAACATCCCGGGATAGCCCGAAGGAAGCGCAGGCAGATCCTTGAAGTCGCGCAGCGATTGATAGGACCGCGTCGGGTGCGCGTGGTGGTCCGAGTGCCGCTGCAGGTGGAACAGGATCAGGTTGGACATGATATGGTTCGAGTTCCACGAATGGTGCGGCTTCTGATGCTCGTATTTGCCGTTGGGCAGTTTTTCGCGCAGCAGGCCATAGTGTTCGATATAGTTGGCCGAGGTCAGCTGCCACCATCCGTACGCCATCTGAATGGGCAGGAACACAAGCATGATCGGCCCGAAGAATGCCAGCAGTCCGGCGTAAAGAACGACGGTAATGATCAGCGGCTGAAGGATCTCGTTGTCCAGGCTCCAGACACTCTTGCCACTCCGCTCAAGGCGAACTTCTTCGAGCTCCCAGGCGCGTTTGAAGGCACCGGGGATTTCGCGGGTTGCGAAAGAATAGATGTTTTCACCCATACGCGATGTTGCCGGATCTTTCGGGGTCGCCACGTCGCGGTGGTGCCCTTTGTTATGCTCGATGAAAAAGTGGCCATAGCCCACGACTGCCAGCACCAGTTTGGCCATCCAGCGGTCAAATGTTTCTTTCTTGTGGCCCAGTTCATGGCCGGTGTTCAGTGCCAAACCGTTGACGATACCCAGCGACAGTGCAAGCGCAATGAACTCAAAGGCATTGACCGATTGGGTTGCCACCCACCAGCAGGACCCGACCAGAGCCGCATAGTGCATGGGTACAGTCAAATAGGTGAGCACGCGATAGTAGCGATCTTTTTCAAGATCAGGCACGGCCGATTCGGGGGGATTCGAAAAATCCTCTCCGAACATGGCGTCCAGCAATGGCACCGCCAGATACCACAGAATCAGCACCGTTCCGTACCAGATGCTCCAGCCGGTTACCGAGACCAGGTAAAGTCCGATCAGCGGCGTTGCTGGCCAGAATACGGACAAGATCCAAAAATACCGTTTCTTATCAACGTATGCTTCATCGGCGCCGGCTTCCGCCGCGGCCGTTTCGTTCAAATCCTTCATCAGTCTGTTCCTCCCTGAAAGGCTGTCATTTGGCCTTACGGTGGCCGGAAGCGTAAGCGTATTGCATTGCTCCCTCCTGCCGTTTGACGCTGAGATGGCAAAATCCTCTCAACCAGGCCAGCTAACAACTACACGTTCGTGTAGTTTTGAGTTTCGCGCGCTATGGTTATGGAGTCGGGACACCAACGATACATCGCTTCGGGGAGGGAGGGATGACAACGCCCTCCAGAGCAAACCCAGACGACATCTCAGACTTTTTGGAACGGATGAATACCCGTCGTACGAGGTACTCACGAGGTTATCTTAAACGCGACAGGCTAAGTTTTGTAGGACACCCGACAGCCAAGTGTCTTCGTTACAAAGCGCCTCCCGGTTTTGGCAAGTCTGTCCAGGTCGCGCAGTGCGCCCAAGCCGCGCTCGAAAGAAACGAAGACTGCATCTACCTGGATTTTTCGTCGTTCTGGCCAAAGGACCTGTCTGAAGCCGATTTAATTGCGAATTCGATTGTCGCGGCGCTTTCCTCCGAAGGATTCTCCGAGAAACCGACCACGAGTAGTGTGAATATCCTCGCGCTGCGCCTGCTCACGGATCATGAAAGACCCGTCACGATCTGCCTGGATGGCGTAGCAGACGCTGCCACTACGCAAAGGTTTCTGAGAACGATCACACTGGAAACGCCGGAAACCGTTCGATTGGTCATAAGCGAAGGCTTGCCCGACGCGACGGTCTCTCTGTCGGTCCTCTCGGATGTCGTTACGATCGGCCCGGACGATTTGGGTTTCACCCTCGATGAGACTGGCTTGGTTCTGTCACTGGACTCAGACCAGGCAAAGAGAGTGTTCGATTTGACGGGCGGCTGGCCGCTTCTGTGCGCGCTGGCGGGAAAATCGACTGCCTCAGGCGAAGGCATCGTCCATCTGCCCGAGGTTCAGGCCTATTTCGAAAACGATGTGCTGGCGCAGGTGCCGCAACCGCTCCGCGATTGCCTGGAGAAAGCCAGCTGGCTGGAAGAAATCACTGAAGATATCTGCAACTACGTGTTCAAGACGGACGCTGCAGGCCTCAAACTGGCTAAACTTGAAGCGCACTATCGCCTTTTGGCGTCCAGCGCTGCAACACCAAACCGCTATGAAATGAACCGGGCGCTGAAAGATTATCTGCGCAATCGTTTCATAGAGGCAAACGGATCGCGCCAGTCGTATTTCCTGAAACGTATCGCATTCTGGCATTGGCGAAGAAGGGAATACCGCTTGGTCATTAAAGTGGCCCTGCGGGCCCAAGATCATAATTGGGCCCAACGTCTGGGCGAACAAGCTCTGCTGGACCTTGCCCTGAGGCAGGGAGAGATCGAGGCCTTGATAACCTGGTTCACCGGCATTCCTCGGTTCAAATTAATCCAGACACCATCCTTGGCCATCGGATATGCTTGGGTGCTGTACTTCGGCCAACGTGCTCAGGAAGCTCAAGAGGTGCTGGACAGACTGAACGCCTTGCCCGCTTCAGATCCCGCGAAACAGGACGACCCGAATGGATGGGGGGAACTGGTCCACGCCATTGGTCTGGCCACACATGATGAAATGAAAGAAAGCGATGAAGGCTGCACTGCATGGGTTGACATCTATGGGTTGGTCAACCCCGTCGGGCAGGCGGCTGCACAGACCTGCAGAGCCTTCATTGCCGCCTCTGACAGGCAGTTCACTATCCTTTCAGATCAAATCGCCACGGCCACGGTCACAAGCGGAGCAGTCCGTCACCGCTATGCGTTTGGCTGGCTTGCTGCCGCCGGTATCCTGGCCAGACTGCTCAATGGCGACATTTATGGCGCGCGCGCCGAAATCCGGCGGGCACAGAAAGATGAAAACGTCGCCCACGAGCGCACGCCGTTTGTCAGAGGAATGTTCACCTCCTTCGAATTTCAGGTCCAGGCAGAAGACGAAACAATCACACCTGACGGCAGCCTCCTGCAAGAGGCTCTTGATTTCGCTCTGGCATTCGGGGTGACGGATGTGGTGTGGAACACGGTTCGAAGCGCGGTCGAAGTATATATTCGCCGGGGTGACACATCGCGGGCCTTCTTGCTGCTGGAACGCTGCCGCCTTGCGGCAAACGAGCGCGGCTTGAAGCGGTTGGGTATCCTGATTCGGTTGGGCACCGAAGTCTTTGCCATGGGAACCCGAACGAGTACCCCGCTCGGGATCGAACCTCTCCCATCGGACGAAGACTTGGTCTTCTTGCCAAACCAAAATCGCGCTATCCAGGCGGAACGTGAGTTGCTCGAAGCCTCAAGGTTTCTGCGTGACGGGAAACTGGGTCTGGCCGAGAGGCAGGCGCGAAAAGCTCTGACGAACTTTGCCGCCATCAGGGACCAACGCGGTGAGATCAGGGCGCAATGCACGCTTGCGACCACCGTCCATCTGATGGGCGAAGAAAAGCAAGCAAAAAAAAGGATGGTCGATGCCAATCTGCAAGCACAACAACTGGGTGCATTCAGGACTTTGGAAAACAGGCGGCATTTTCTGAGGGTCATCAGCCCAACAGCAAAAGCGTTCCTGGGTCAAAAGGCAGACCAAGTTTCGATTGCCGGAAAAACGGCACATGAACTGACGATCACTAAGCTCCCCGCAGCTCATATATCTGCCCCGATCAGCCGAAAGCAAATCGGGGTTTTGCAGCATGCGGCACTGGGGTTGAGCAACAAGGAAATTGCAGCGCGCCTGCATGTCACGGAAGACACCATCAAATGGCATTTCCGGAAAATCTTATCGTCCCTAAATGCCAGCAACCGTACCGAGGCCGTGTCAATCGCACGTTCGAAAGGCCTCATTTAAAAAGATTCTACACACTCAGGGAGGAACGAAAAATGGAAACAACCGTGATCATAGGCAATGGGGTCGCTGGGACGACTGCGGCCGCAACACTGCGCAGAAACGGCTACGAAGGCACCATTAAGCTGATAGGTGAAGAAGCGGCGCTCCCCTATCAACGCCCACCTCTGTCAAAGGCGTGGTTGCTGGATTCAGACAGACCGAAACCGACCCCTTTGCGGCCTCTTTCGTTCTATGAGTCTAACGGCATTGAACTGATGCGCGCGCGCAAGGTCGTCAAAATTGACAGGAACAAGCGTCGAATCCGCTTCTTGGATGGAAAAACAACGAAATTCGATAACTTGATCCTCGCAACGGGAGCAACGCCTCGCCGCCTCGATTTGGCGGGGGCCGATCTTAAAGGGATTCACTATCTAAGAGATTTGAGAGATTCTGCAGGACTCCGCCAAGCACTGAATCGCCCAGGCTGCCACGACGTCGTTATCGTCGGTGCCGGTGTGATCGGACTCGAGGTGGCCTCTGCCGCAATTGATAGTGGAAAGGCCGTCACGATCATAGAGGTTGGTGGACGAGCAATGGCTCGCGTTGCCTCTCCGGCAGCGACAAACTTCATCACTGAAAAGCTATCAGATGCTGGGGTGCGTTTCATGTTCAACAAGCGTCTCGAAGAGTTTGGCGCTGCTAATCAACATGTTTCTTCCATTAACCTTGAAAACGGAATAGAGATTAAGGTCGATCTTGTCTTGGTGAGTATTGGAGCGACGCCGAATATAACCTTAGCCCAGGACGCGGGCTTGGTTTGTGACAATGGAATCTGTGTGGATCAGGACATGCGGACATCCGACCCCAAGATTTTCGCGATTGGTGATTGCGCGCGCGGTGACAACGCGTTCGTGTCGGGAAAGCCGCGCATTGAAACTGTCCATAACGCATCCTCCCAGGCACAAATCGCAGCAGCTACTATCTGCAATAAAACACGCCCAGCTCCCGTACCACCACGATTTTGGTCCGACCTCAAAGGCATGAAGGTTCAAGCCATAGGAATAGCGGCCGGTTACGATCTGGTACGACGCGTTCCAACCCAGCCTCCGACGTCATTGGAGGTGCACCTAAAATACCGCGACCGTCTTGTTGCAGCCGAGGTTATAAACCTTCCCCATCGTCAAGGCGAACTGGTTAAAGAGATTTCTCCCGTATCATTTTCAGATACAAAGTAACTGAAAATCCCTGTCAAAACCATGCGACTTCCGAAGGGAGTGTGCTTCGGATTTTATGGCCAACAGCAAATATGAATGCTGTGCAGCCTACAGCTAAAAGTCGCTTCCTTTAGAATTCGTCCTCTACAACCTCCCTGTGGACGACCAACTGGCGGCACCGGTATTGCCGGTGCCGCCCTTTTCCGAAAGAGTAATTGAACGGCCCATAATGTTTGCGAGACGGATCATCCCGTGACCTGCTTTTGGGCAGGCACCCCATTCCGGCGATCACGCGCCGTTCCAAGAATTCTACTCCGCACCTCCGAATGTAACATATATCGCGTGGCGATATTTCGCGCATCGTGTCCGTTTCGCGGGCATGAACTTGCGGGACCGTGTAGCACTGAACATCCAGGAATTGAGACGCGCCCGCGGCCTCAGCCAGGAGGAGCTTGCTCATCGGGCCGACGTGAGCCGCGGCCATATGGGCAAGGTCGAGAACGCCAAGTTCGCGGCCTCCCTCGACCTTCTCGAACGCATCGCTCGGGCGCTCAATGTCGACCCCGAAGAACTCTTCGCGAAACGCTAGTCTGTTTCCTGCGGCTTTGATCCCGCCATTCCCCAACGAAAGAAAGAACGGCAAGAACAGTACGAGTGGCACGGGTACATGGCGAAAAGAAAGACAGGCTGGCCCTTTCAGGACGGGTTTCTGAACGATGGTACGCAGGAGATCCACCTGTTCACCGATTACCGTTGGAATGATGGTTCGGTGAGCCGCCGCTGGCATGTCGACCGAGAACGCTTCGATGTCAGCTTTGCCGAGCTTCGCCCGGTTTCCCTGAACACATCGGACCGTTCGGATCAGTAAGAGAACCACTCCGAGTGGCCCATGTTGCCCTCGTAGTCGCCGTATTCGACCATGATGCTGCGGGAATAGAAGTGCCAAAGGCCACCGCTGGTCGGATAGGCGATCTCCTGACCGCTTTCCGAGATGAATGTCGAGGGCCAGGGCGTGTGGGATCCGTAGACCCGCTGGATGTAGCGGCAGGTCCGGTTCTCGCGATCGCAGGAACGGATCGACCAATCCCATTGCCGGGGTTCGTCGCGAGGCTCGTAGGATCGCCCGGCGAACCAGATCACATGGGTGCGATTCAGCCATTCATACTCCGGCAGGTTGGTGTCGAGTTCGCCCTCCCCGCCGGGACCGCCCAGCTCGACCGGCACATGGGCAAAGGTGCAGACCCCGAAGGGCGGCAGGCTTGGCCAGGGCGTGATGCGGCGGATCATCGTGCGATAGGCCCGTGCGCAGACCGCGCTCGGCGGGAACCCTCCTGCCATGCAGAGCATGATGGCGCAGTCGATGTCATAGGCCTGCGCCTTCTCCGGGGATCCGAACACCGCCATCACACCCATCGTTGCCGCCATCACCTGTCGTCTCATGTCGCTCTCCCGCAAAAGTTGCGGCAACTATCGTGCAATATGCAATTTTCTGCAATATGTCGTATTGACTCCATATGACTTTATGGCCTTAGTGTCGTGAAGTAGAAGGGCTCTCGTGGGGAGAGTCCGAACATGCCGATAGCGCGCAACCAGATCCTGATCACCATCGATGGTGTCAAAGACTTGTCCGAGAAGGGCATCGCGTTCCGCTGCCGGTATGAACTCGTGGGGTTCACGGACGATGGCAAGCCGCGCTACCAGTGCATCTACCTGCGCGAGGGCGAGCCGGAAGCCATTCTGGTCTCGACACGGATCACCCCGCACGGGCCAGAGCCTCGGTATTTCAACATATGGCCGGGGCTCTTCAAACATCATCTCGAGTTCGGTGACGGGCGCGATCTGCGCTTTGGTCCTGACTACAGCATCACCCTCGAGGAGCGCGGCTGACGTCATCGCCTTCGGCCGCGACGGGACCGCCCGGACTTCGGGCTGGACGTTTCATGGTGAGCGGCCTGCCTGGGCAGGGCTGGATGATAGCGCTGAGGCCGAAGTCGTTCTGGCCTCGCTGGATGTTGCGCAGCCTTCCGGTCGTGACGACATCCTTTCCCTGATCCAGACGACTGCCGTCCGCCACCAGAGGAACCGTGCCCTGCGCCAAGTTAATCTGGGCGCCGACGACTGGCAGGTCCTGTTCCGCGCCCTTGTCGAGGCGGAAAGCAGCTACAACCCGACCGCCGTCAGTCCCAAGGGGGCCTATGGCCTGGGCCAGCTGATGCCGGACACGGCTCGCGCCCTGGGGGTTGATCCGCGCGATCCCACTCAGAACCTCGACGGCGCAGCGCGCTATCTGCTCGCGCAGCTTGCCACGTTCAAGGACATCGACTTGGCGCTCGCGGCTTACAATGCCGGGCCGCATCGGGTCGTCGAATATTCCGGCATCCCGCCTTTCACCGAGACCCGCGACTACATCGCGCGCATCCACCGGATTCGGTCCCGGCTGGCAGGCACCCCCGTTTCCGCGCCGGACACTCGCATCGCAGACCAGGTGCCAGCCCGCGCGCCCGTCCTTATCGATCTTCAGTAAAACAAGGGAACTTCGCATGCTCAGACATCGCCTCAGCCGCCTCTTGCCCGTCTCCACAACCTTGGCGGCTTTCGCAACGCCCGTTCTCGCGCAAGACTTGTCACCCATCCAGACCATGCTGGAAACCGTCGAGGCCGCGCTGACCGGTCCGATCGGGATTGCAGTCGCGACGCTCGCCGTCATCGGCACCGGTTTCATGTGCATGATGGGACGGCTGAACTGGGGCTGGTTCGCTTCGGTCATCATCGGGATCGTGCTGATCTTCTCGGCGGGCACAATCGTCGACGGCTTCTCCTGAGGTTGGCCGATGACTTTCCCGCAACCTCACATCCTACGTTCCTCTCGAACGCGTTTGCTCGGCAAACGCTGCCTCGAGACGACCTACGGATTCTTCATTTCAGCTAAGCGGGAAAGCATCTAGTTGGCAGAACGATCCCCCCTTTTTCTGGGCCTCGCCCGTCCCCCCAAGTATCTGGGTCTCCCTGTCGGATACCTGGTGGTTTTGGCGACTGGGGTCGTTCTGCCCTTCATCTGGACCAAGTCGATGGTCTTCTTCCTGATCGGGATCATTGCCTATCCGATCCTCTGGTTCGTGGCCGACCGCGAGCCGCATTTCTTCGAGGTGCTGCGCGTCTCCTACGGCACGGTCCGCCCGACGAAGAACCGGGCCCTGCACGGAGGCGACAGCTTTGGCGCGTGATGCAGGCACCCTGTCCACTTTTGGGGCCGCACTGCATCAAGCCGGCGGCGGGGAGTTCGCGCGGGAAAGCTATCTCGCCGAGCACCTGCCGTATTTTGGCCTCACCGATGACGATGTCATGGTGCTGCGCGAGGGCGATCTCCTCGCGACCCTGCGCCTCGACGGGCTCAACCCGATGACCAGCGAAGACGCCCGGCTCGATGCGCTCAAACGCGCGGTCGCGGCCATCGTCGCCCAGACCGGCAATGCCTTCGGCTTCTACATCCACCGCATCTCTGTGCCGCAGGATCTCGGGATGCGCCCCATCGAGGGCGACAGTTTCGCCGCTGCGATCGACGCGCGCTGGCAGTCCCATGTGAAGGACCTTCGCCCGGCCAAGCGCCAGCTCTATCTCAGCGTCATCCGGCGCCCCGACATCTCCGCGCGCATTCCCCTCCTACGTGCGCTGGCCCGCAAGGCCTGGGTCAAGGACCGCGCGACACGGATGCAGGAACTCAACGAGGTCATGGGCTTCTTCGAGGTGGCGCTCTCCTCGGCAAACCCTGTGCGGCTCACAAAGTCAGGCGGTGAATGGCTGGGCTACCTCAACACGCTGAACGCCGGCAGCTTCTCTCCCATTGCCTACGGGCAAAGTGCCCTGCCCCTCTCGCATACCTTGAGCAACTGCCGCGCCACCTTTGATGGCGACGTCGTCACCCTGACCGATGCCGTGACCGGTCAGGTCAAATATGGCGCGCTCTTTTCGATGAAGACCTATCCGGCCCTCACGGATGTCACGCTCCTCGACGCGCTCGACCTGCCGCTCGACATCGTGCTGACGAACTCCTTCAGCCCGATCCCGAACAACATCATGGCCGAACGCATCCAGCGGATCATCCGCCAGATGCATGCCTCCGACGATGCCGCTGTCTCCCTGCGGGAACAGCTCGGCCAGGCCGCCGATGACCAGGAGGCGGGGCGTATCGCCTTTGGCGACCATCACCTCTCCATCGCGGTCTACGCGCCGGACCGCGACACGCTGGAACGCGCCGCCGCCCAGATCAAACGCGTCGGCCAGGAGATCATGTCGGTGATCGTGCGCGAGAACATGGCGCTGAAAGCCACCTACTTCGCGCAGTCGCCCGGCAACTTCGGCTACCGTGCGCGCAAGACGCCGATCTCCTCGATCAACTTCGCCGACTTCGCAGCCCTGCATGGCAGCGTCGAAGGGCGTGGCCCGGACCAGTCGCCCTGGGGCCAGACGATCTCGGTCCTGCCCACGGTCGGCACCTCGGGCTATCGCTTCAATTTCCACGAGACGGGCAGCCCCGGCAAGGAACCAACCGTTGGCCATACCCTTGTGCTGGGGCGCACTGGCACCGGCAAGACACTGACCACTGCTTTCCTCGCAGCCCAAGCGCAGCGGGTCGGTGCGCGGCTCTTTTTCTTCGACAAAGATCGCGGTCTTGAGATGGCCGTCCGCGCCCTTGGCGGTCGCTATAACGAAATCCGAGCCGGTGTGCCCACGGGCTTGAACCCCCTCGATACCGAAATCGACGAACGTGGCCGCGCCTGGCTCTCGGATTGGCTGGCGACCCTTCTTTCCCGGGGCGGAACCCTGACCGGCGAGCAATCCCGCCATATCCAGAGCGCGGTCTCGCAAAATGCCCATGCCGAGGGCTCGCTCCGGCGCTTCACGAGTTTCGAGACCCTGTTCCAGTCGCTCGATGACGATGGCGAGCTACAGTCCCGCGTCGCCGAATGGGCCCCAGGCGGCCGCTACGGATGGGTCTTCGATGAGCCGGAACAGGGTGCCGGGCTTGAACTGGCCTCCGACATCATCGGCTTCGACATGACCGAGATCCTCGATATGACCACCGAGCGGATGGCGGTGCTCTCCTACATCTTCCGCCAGATCGAACGCGTGGTCGAGGATCGCCGCCCCACCATCATCGTGCTCGACGAGGCCTGGAAGCTCTTGGACGATCCCTACTTCGGGGCGCGGCTGGAAAACTGGCTGGTGACGCTCAGGAAGATGAACTGCGTCGTGATCATGATGACGCAATACCCGAGCCAATTGCGCGACAGCCGCGTCGGCAAGACCATCGTCGAAACAGTGCCAACTCAGATCCTCTTCCCGAACGACCGCGCCACGGTCTCCGATTACGACTTCCTGCGCGTGAATGCCAAGGAGGCGGCACTCCTCGTGCAGCCGACCATTGGCCAGCGCATCGCGCTCGTGCGCTCGGCGGGCGACAGCGTCTTCATCGATGCCGATCTCTCCGCGCTCGGCAACCTCCTTCCCATCCTTGGCGGCGGCGCCACCGGCGAGGCCCGTGTGCCCGCCGATTGGCGCGCCAACCCCGATTTCTGGAGACATGTGATATGAGTTCGAAACCCCTTGTCGCGCTTTGCGCCGCCGCGAGCCTTCTGGCCGCGTGCGAGAAATACACCGAGAAAACCTCGCCCTGCTTCGGACGCAATGGCGAGCCGCAGGTGACGCGATCCGCGCTTTCCTTCTCGACCATGGGCGCACCGGTTCAGGAGACGGCCAAACCCGACTGCAGCTTCGAACCCCTGCCCCGTCCGGAATGAGGCGCGCGGCGATCATATCCGCCGGGCTCTGCCTCGGTCTTGGTGCCCTGCCCGCGCTCGCCCAGGGCGTGCCGACGCAGGATAATTCCGCGATCGGTCGTGCCATCGCGCGGGTGACGGCACTGGCCGAGGATCTGGGTGTCCAGCAGGACAAGGATCGCACGGAGACGACGCTCGCTGATGTCCAGGCCGACCAGTTGCGCGTCCTCGAGGAGATGACTGCGGCGATCACCGGTCCCGGCTTCGATATCCGCGCGCTCGAGGGCAATGCGGATTTCGGGGTGGCGGCGGTCTATCCCAATACCGATCCGAGCCCGATGAACAGCCGCCTTTTCGGCGAGGGCCGCGAGACCGTCGAGATGATGATCGTCGAGGTCGCGGGCGAATTCGCAGGCGCCCCCGGTGTGTCCCGCGCAGGTCTCTCGGCCACTCAGTGGCGCTGCCTCTTCCAGGCGCTGATCAAGCAGGAAAGCCGCTTCAATGTCGCCGCACAAAGTCCGGTCGGGGCCTATGGTCTGACCCAGCTCATGCCCGGCACCGCGTCTGACCTCGGCGTCGACCGCTATGATGTGAAGGACAACCTCCGCGGTGGCGCCCGCTACATCACCACGCAATTGAACCGCTTCGGCAACATCCCCCATGCACTTGCGGCCTATAACGCAGGCCCCGGCCGGGTGATCGAATATGGCGGCGTGCCGCCCTTTGCCGAGACCCAAGGCTACGTTCGCAATATCTCGAAGTTCTACAACGAGTATCTCGCCGTGGTGGGCGGTGCCGATGCGCTTGGCACGCTCTCACCTTCAGACTTTGCGCTCGCCGAATATGCCAGCATCTCTGAGGCGGCCGTCTATTACGCCGCCGACAGCTCCGCCACGACCGAACAGGTCATCAATCGCCTCCGCGCGATCATCCTGCAGATCGATGCGCAACCCAATGCCAAGGCGGCCTGGGAGCTCAACACCTACGCCAAGGCCGAGATCGGTCGCATCCTCAATCTCCGCGTCCGGCTGATGGCGGCAAACCAGCAGCGCGAGGCGGCTTACGCGCAGCACCTCGTCGCCGACCGGCTGGCCGAGCGCGACTTCATGCAGATGGGAGTTCCCGAATGAGACAGCTTCTCCTGACCGCCGCGGTGGTCACCACACTCGGGTTTTCTTCGCCCGCCTCGGCTCAAGGCGTGCCGACCTTTGATGGATCGCAGCTTGGCCAACTCGTGGCGCAGCTCGAACACATGGCCGAGGACCTGAATGTCCAGATGCAGCAGCTCGCCACCATGCGTCTGGAGTTGGAAACCCAGCTGTCGCAACTCACGAACCTCGAGGCGCAACTGACCTCGTTGATCGAAGGCAGCGGGCTCGGCGAACTCTTTGCCACGGTCGAGGAATTCCGAGCGCTGCGTGGCAAGCTGGTGGCCCCGCTCAACACCGCGCAATCCTTGGCCAGCGGTGATTTTCTGAGCGGCTTCAATCCCGGCGCGGAACTGTCAGCCTCAGTCGAGCGCGTGCTGTCGGGCAGCGGCTTCACCTCGGAACGCCTGGGGACACTCTCAAGCTCTGACCAACCCGCCGACAACCGGATTGCCGCCTCGGCCGGGGCCAGCGCCATGCTCTCCGTCGCGGCACAAGAAAGCCACTCAGAGGCGGGGCAAAGCCTTGAGCGGCTCCAGACCATGGTCGGGCTCATCGACGATCAGGACGGGCTGAAAGCAGCCGTCGATCTCAACACCCGCGTCACCGCCGAGCTCGGGATCATCCTGACCCAGATCTGGCGTCTGGAAGCCGCGCAAGGCGTCAGCGCCGGCCAGCTCGGCGTTGTCGATGCCGCGACCCTTGCAGATGAGCGCAAGTTCCGCTCGATGGCGGTGGATCCATGAAGACTTCCAAACGCATCCCAAGCCGCTTCACTGTGATGGAAGCCGGACTTCTCGGCCTTTCACTTGTTATCCCGGTCGCTCTCCTCCTCCGCCCCGACGCGGCATCAGGTCAGGATCGGCCCTTCACCTCGATGGTCATCGAACGGGACGAAGCCGATGAATGTCGTGTTCCGAAACCGCCCGCAGACCTCGCCGAAACCGCTTACCTGCGCAATGGCTACCGCGCGATCCTGCGTATCCTGATTGCCGAAGAGGCACTCGCCTCAGAAACCTGCACTTGCCTGCTCGACCAGTTCATCTGGGATCAGGCTTTGGGCGCTCTGCCCCGGTTCCAGACCTCAGACAACCCGCGCCTGCCGTTCAAGGTGCTGGACCTCTACGCCAAGGCCGATGCGCTGGAAGCCCAGATTGCGGAGGTCTGTGAAGAGTAAATGGGCGTTATTCGGGACATTCTCGGGCAGGTCGACGCCGCGGTGAACACCGTAGCACAGGACGGCTTTGTTTCTTCCGCGGCCTCGGTCGGCAATGTCATCTCGGCAGGTGCGACCCTCCTTGTCGTGCTTCTCGGGATCAACGCGGTCATGCAACTGCGCCCCCTGCCTTTCGGCACGGGCTTTGCCTTCGGGATAAAAGTGGCGCTGGTTGGGATATTCGCGCAGAGCTGGGACAATTTCAGTGTCATATATGGCGTGGTCACGGAGGTCCCCGACTCCATCGGCGCCTCGATCCTTGCCCTTACCGGCTCGGGCGATGAGGCCGGGGTATATGAGAGCCTCGACAACATGGTCGCCCGCATCACCGCTTATGGCGACACGATCGGCGACCGCGCAGGCTGGGTCTTTGGCGCGGTCCTCGGCGCGATCTTCTTCGTCCTCTCCGCCGTCTTCGCCGCCGTCACCGCCGGGATCATCGCCTTCGCCCGCATCGTTTTCGCACTGATGATCGTGATCGCGCCTTTCATGATCGTGACCTCGCTTTTCAAGCCAACCCAGTCCCTCTTCGAGGCCTGGACCCGCGCCACCATCGGCTATGCGCTGATGCCCGTCGCCGCCGCCGGGGCCGCTGGCATCATTGTCGCCATAGCAGAAGCCATCGGGGATGCGTCAGCCGATCCGGGCGATGTCGAGACCGTCAGCCTCATCCTGCCCTTCCTCGTGATCCTCATTCTCAGCGCCGGGATCATGGCTTCCGTTCCCTATATCGCGTCCAATCTCACCGGCGTGGTGGGCATTGCCTCCAACGCCGTTGGTCTGACCGGCCTCGCACGTCAGGGATTCGTGAACACGCGGGAGTATGGCACGGGTACCGCCTCGCGCCTCGTCACCGGCAAGTCCCCGCATGAGCTGAACCAGATGGCCAATGCGGGCGTGGTGAAGACCGGCGAGATGATCCGCCAAAGCCCCGGCGCGCTCCTCTCCGCCGCCAAATCCTTCCGCAAACCCTGATGTGAAAGACGACTGACTTGAAGACAACCGCAACCCCTTCCGCGAGCCAAGACCGCGACGCTTTTGAAGCGGATTTCATCTACGGGCCACGGCGGCGCGAGCGTTTCGCCTGGTTTGTCGCCGCTGCGGGCGTGTTAGTTGGTGTCGCCGGCATGGTCGCGGGCGCAAGCCTCTTTCCCCTCAAGACGACCGAAACCTTCGTGGTCGTGGTCGACAAGGAAACCGGCGAGATGGACCGGGTCGCCGCCGTCCAGGCCCTGACGCTGTCGGAAAGCGATGCCATCATCCAGGCCAATCTCGTGGCCTACGTCGATGACCGCGAAACCTATGACCTGACCGATGGCGAGCAACGCATCAACTCGGTGCTGGACCGCTCGGATGGAGATGCCGCCCGTACGCTGCGTGATCTCTGGTCTTCGACCAATGAAGACTACCCGATCACGATCTACGGACGCGACGCCAAGATCGAGGTGGTGATCAAGTCGGTGAACCAGATCGAGCGCGGCGTGGCCCAGGTCCGCTTCACCCGCACGCTGCGCCGCCCCCGCGACACCCGCACCGTGACCCGGTCTTACGTCGCAACCGTCGGCTACGACTTCCAACCCGAAACCCGCCAGCGCCTTCAGGATGTCTGGGCCAACCCCTTGGGCTTCGTGGTGACCTCCTACCGCGTCGACGCCGAGACCCTGGAGAACTGACCAAGATGAAATCCCTGCCCGCGCTCCTTTCCACACTTCTCCTAGCGCTTGCCCTTCCAGTTGCCGCCAATGCGGAAGCCACCCCCCAAGGCGGACCGCTCGACATCCGCATCCGCACCGCCGTCTATAACGAGAACCAGGTCTACCGGATCGAAACCGATCTTCGGCATTCGACCACGATTCATTTCGGGGCGGGCGAGCGGTTTGAGGCTGTGATTGTCGGCGACACAGAAAGCTTCCAGGTCGACCCGATCCCCGAGCTTGGCAACGTGCTGACGATCAAACCGCATGTGGCGCAAGCCTCGACCAACATGACGGTGATCACCAATCGCCGCACCTATTCCTTCCATCTGCGCGAGGGCTCGATCCCGAACCGCACCGGTATGTTCTTCGAGGTGCGCTTCCGCTACCCCGACGAAGAACGCCGCGCGGCGGGTGCAACCCAGCCGAAAGGCTTCGAGGCACCGCGCAACTATAACTACCGCGTCTCGGGCGAAGGGGATTTCCGCCCCAGCCATATCTATGACGACGGGCGCTATACGTATTTCGTCTTCCCGGAAAACGCCCGTCAGCCTGCTCTCTTCAAAGCCGACGATCAGGGCCGCGAGCGCACGGTGAACTGGACCCAACAGGGCAACACCGTCCGCGTGCTCGGGGTGAACACCTACTGGACGCTGCGTATCGGCGACGAGGCGATCTGCGCCGCCCGCGACGAAAGCGCGATTTACGTGAGCAACTGACCATGGCCGATCAAACCCCTCCCGACCTGCAGGACCGTCTCGACCAGTTCAGCCAGCGCGGCAAATCCAAACGCCGGGGCAACAGCCTCGGGGTCGGCGCGCTCGCCGCTGCCCTCGCCCTTGGCGGCGCCGGGGTCGCGTATTTTCTGGCCACCGGCTTGCAGGAAGGCGATAGCGCGCTTGAGACCTCCGATGTCGAGGCCTTCCAGGACCGCCGCCCCGGCACCGGCGGGCGGCTGGAGTTCCCGCCCGACGAGACCGAGCAACGAGTCAATGATGCGCTGATCGCGGTCGAGGAAGCGCTCGACGTGCCCGCAGCCACTGCCCCGGAGCCAAGCGCCGACGTGTTGGCCGAGATCGCCAAGCTGCGCGAGGCCCTCGCCGCCAGCCAGGCCGCCCGCAATTCAGAAATCCAATCCGCAGTCGCGGACCTGCGCGAAGCCTTCGACGAACAGAAAGCGGCATTGGAAGCACTCATCGCCGAGAAGGAAACCGAATTGGCCAACCTGCAGCGCCAGACCGAGACCCGTATCGAGGGGCTGCAGGCCATGCTCGATGCCGAACGGGCGCAGCGCGAGGGGCTCGAGGCCGAGCTCGACCGTGAGGGGCTGATCGCCGATCAGCGGCTTCTCGAAGAGCGCCGTCGGCAAGAAGAGGAACAGCGTCAGCGCGAGGCCGAGCGCGTCGCCGAAGAGCTTCTGACCGCGCAGATCAAGTCCCCAGCGGTGGTCTATGCCGACGGACCGCGCGGTGGCCAAAGTGGCGCTGCGGTGGCCGATCCTGCTGCCGCTGGCACTGGCGGGCCGGTCCTCTCGGGCAACGAGCAGTTCCTGCAAAGCGCGCGACCGCTCGAGGTACAAGAGGCCGCCCGCCTCACCCATCCCGAGCGCACGCTAACCCAGGGGTCCGTCATCCAGGCCGCGCTTCAGACCGCCATCAACAGCGATCTGCCTGGCTCCGTGGTCGCGGTCGTCTCCGAGCCGGTCCCGGCGTTTTCCGGGGACCGGATCCTGATCCCCCGGGGCTCCCGCCTTTTCGGCCAATACCGCTCCGGGATTGAGATGCACCAGAAGCGCATCCTGATCCTCTGGACCCGCGTCCTGACCCCGGACGGCACCTCGATGGAAATCGCGGCCGTTGGTGGCGATCAACTCGGTCGCTCTGGTCTCACCGGTCTGGTCGACACCAAGTTCGCCGAGCGCTTCGGCGGCGCGGTACTGATTTCCGTGATCGGGGCGGCACCGGCCGTCGCGGCGGAAAGCGCCAACAATGAAACCACAAGCATCGTCCTTGGCGATGTCGGCAGCGACCTGCAGGATGCCGTCGGATCGGTCATTGCAGACCAGGTGTCGATCGCGCCGACAATCTATGTCGATCAGGGCGCCTCGGTCACCGTGCTCGTGGACAGGGATGTGGTGATTTACGGGGGTTCCGGTTCACAATGAAAAAGAAGCATCAGGTTTCGCGTTCGAGCCGCAGGCGAGAGGCAGCGAAACCAGATTCAATATTACCGGAACCACCGAAATGATGGATCAGGCGTCGCCAGCCTCCTACCTCGAGCGCTATCTCGACCCGTTCCGCGACCTTCTGCGGCGCGATGACGTGGTCGAGATCGCGATCAACCCGGATGGCAAGGTCTGGCTCGAGGTCGCGGGTGACGCCACCATGCGCCACGAAGTCCAGACCGTGGACCGGACCACTGCCCTCAACATGGCCCAGACCATCGTCGGCGACGCCAAGGCCCGCGTTTCTGAAAAGAACCCGCTCGTCTCCGGCAAAGTAGAATACGCGGGCCGCCCGCTTCGGGTCCAGGTCGCCGTGCCGCCCGCCATCGACCGCGGGGCCTCGATCACCATCCGTCTCTTCGCCTCGGGCAGCGTCCGGGACTACGCTCCTGCCTATCTCTTCGGCAAGGCCGTCTCGCTCGACGCGCTCCGAGCCGAGAAGATGAAGAACATTTCCAGTCTCGCCGAAGAGAACCTCGAAGCTGCCCTACAGACCCTGGTCGAGGCACGGCTTAACGTCCTGATCAGTGGCGGCACCTCGACCGGCAAAACAACCTTCGCCCGCCATCTCCTGACCCATGTGAGCGAGCACGAGCGGCTGATTACCATCGAAGACGCCTTCGAGCTCTTCCCCGGCCAGCCGAACACCGTCGCCCTCCTGGCCGACCGCGGTGCCGGCTCGCAACGCAGCGCCAACGCTCTCCTTCAAGCCTCCCTCCGTATGCGCCCCGATCGGATCATCGTCGGCGAGTTGCGCGGGGCCGAGGCCCTGACCTATCTCGAAGCCATTAACACCGGCCATGGCGGGTCGGTCTCAACCATCCACGCCGAAACCGCGGAACTGGCCATCGACCGGCTGGCGATCATGGTGCTGCAGGCTGGCACACCGCTGACATTTGCCGAAGTGCGGGAGTACATCCGGAAATCCATCGATGTGATCGTGCAGCTTGGGCGCGCCGAGGGGAAACGGGGGATTACGGAGTTCTATCTGCCGGGGTCTTGAAAGCCCCAGAACAAAGGCGCTGAGCGGATTTGCGACAGCGCGACGCTGGCCTTGCCTTCCAATACCCGAAGCGGACTTCTTTAGGGCGGTGAACTGGTAATCCCCCCACAAAAACATGGGATTACCAGCTAAATAGAGGAGTTTCTCGACCGTAGCGTTCCTCGCTAGAGCCGGCTTGCTCATCAAACATGATGCGCCTACCTCGCCGCAAGTCACCAGTAATTCGTCAGTTCGCTGTGGAAGGGATTGCTATCGCGACACTTCTGACAATCTGCGCTGCACTCCGCCCGTGGGTGGGCATCTGAACCGCCCAGGGAAACGGCGGCGACGCAGAACGCTCGTACTGGTAAACCAGCACCTCGGGATGCAGCCTGTCATCGAGGTGCCGGCCCAGAGTGAATACAACGCTGTTGGGGGCTGCGATGAACAGGTGAACGCGTTTGACCCCTTTCGCCATGAGGTCACCCAGAAGATCTGTGAAGTCTTTCGCCATGGCAGATTGCTTGTCGGCAGACCAGTGCGCCGTCGTGCTCAGAGTTGGCAAAGCGAGGCGGATCAGAGGCATATCACCGAGAGTCGCCCTGATACCGTCTGCGTCCGACGGGTAGGAAACAGCGACGGCCAAAGCTACCTCCGAAACATCATCCTTCAGACCTTCGTCTCCGAAAACGCCGAACCGGTCTCCGTCATCTTCGCCGTCAGGTTCGCGCCATTTTTCTGCGAAACGATCCCAGTCCATCACGGTGAGACCGGCTTCATTGCCAACCATCATACCGGTCAGGAACGTCAGCGGAACCGGAGCCATGCCACCGTAGACCAGCCTGACGTTGCCAGGACCCGCCGCATCACGCTTCTGACGAAGCTGTTGCCGCAACCCGGCAATCTGTGAGAGTGCATCTTCGGGACTGCTGATCTGACTCGTTGAGGTCGACTGCCGGTGGTCGACCGGCAGGAGATCGATACGGCCGTTCAGGTGCTTCGGCACGGCAGAGGCAAGGGGAGTATCAACGGTCTGGTGCAGCCCGCGGTGCTCCAGCACAACCACGCTCTGCTTCCTGAGCTGCCGCCGGTCGGCGATGTGATCGATCACACCAAGGACACCTCCCGCAGCGAGGAGCAGAATGCCGAAGAAGACGGTGATCTGGGACCAGTAGACCGATAGCCCGCCACCATCCGCCTGCACGGCCAGCCGCAGGACGCGGTCCGCATCGATCCAGGAAAGATCACCGGACAGCCCGCCGACGCCCAACCCGGCGACGATCAATGTGACACCGGCACGCAGCAACCTCGACGGCCAGGACGGGATCCGGAAGACATAGGTGATCAATCCATCGAAAAACCGGTCACCATGTTTGCGCCAGAAAGACATGTCCTCAGCCTCCGGATCAGCCAATATTCACGATGAACTGACCGCTGCGCGCGGCCAGTTTGCCATTCTTCACAATGAAACACTCAATGCTGTGCTGGCCCCGATAGAGGGTGCTCTCAGAATGGGACAGACCTCCCCGGACCGCCGCGTCCGGGCTGAAGCCCCCACGCAGGCAATCCGCATCCTCGGCTTCCCTTCCGGTGTTCACGATCTGCCAGTAGACCTTGAAACGCCCGGTCACCGTTGTGTCCGCCTCAAAGCGCAGGCTGCAATTTCTGGGAAGCGGCGCGGCATTGCTCACGAAGCTCTGCGGCCTGAATCCCTGCTGCGTGAAGCTCGCCGTACGAATAGTCACGCTGCCTTCCGCAGCCTGCGGCCATCGCGGTCTTCGCATATAGGCTGGCGCAAGGACTAGATTCACCGCACGGACCAGCCGCGCGGGAACACCCGGTTTCCTGACCGGATTGCGACGCCCCAGTGCGCGTTCGACCAGCCCCTGCCCCATGCGTTCGCTGAGGACGGCACCAACACCGTCGGCAGTGAGAGCCTGGTCTGCCGATGCAAAATCGCTGCGGGCCTGCTGAAGCCACTCATGGAATGCGTCCCGGCGTTCGGAGTGCTTTTCCCACTTGTCAGCAAAATTTTCCTCGGGGTCGGCCGGGTTTTCGACCCAGTCCACGCCATTGCGACGGGTAATATACCGGTCCATTCCGTGAAGGATCGAGAACAGCGCATCGGATAGGCGTTCCTCCTGGTTATAGGCATGTGCAGCAAGGGTCGTGATCAGGATGGAGATCGGCTTGTCATCCGGCCGGTCGCTGAACATGAGATCGCGATGGCGTTTAAGGATCTGGATAGCGCCCTGCAGAGGGGTACGCACCCGCCATGCAGGAACATCCTCAACGCTGGCCTGCATCCTGCGCGCCTCGTTGAGAGCACGACTTCTGAACGCCTGGCCCATCCGATCGCGAAACCAGAGCGCATAGCCTTTGGGATTGCTGCGCGGCCAGCGGCCGCCTTCCTGCCGGAAGCCGTCGTGTTCCTTGTCTGTGATCGCGAGCGCAGTTGCCCCCAGTCGGGCAAGCGCGGGGCCCGCTTCACTCAGATAGCGCCGCTTCTCGAAGTCAGGCACCGCAGGCAGGACATCCATGTGAAACTGTGCGCCATCTGCGTAGACCAGGGTCCAACAACGGCGCCCGTCTTCGGGTTTGCTCATGCCATATCGCCGGGCATAGGCTTTGACTTCGACGCCAACGCGACGTTTCAGCTCTGCCTGGGTCAGTGCCGACTTCTCGTAATCGAGGCGGCAGACCATATCGATGTCATAGTCTTCTTCGTCTGACGCGGGCCGTATTGCAGTCCCCAGCCGAAATGAACCCTGCACATACACGTCGGGACTGCCATCCCGAACAGTCGAGTCCGGCCGGTGCAACCACTCGCCGAGCGACTTGTAACTGCGCTCAGCCTGTTCATACCGACCGGGCGAGACCTGAAGCTCCTCAACTAAGTCTTCCAATAATTGATCAACAGGCCTGGTATTCGTCAAAGGGAATTCCATTATATTAAACCTCCATACGGTGCTGGTGCCCGTCGTCTACTGATTTGGCGAAGGCAGGGCTGAGTAGAAGAGAGGCGGCCAATCCCGCGAAGGTATGAAAAATTTGCGCTCGGTGATTTACAATGGCCTAAGCGCTAATCTTGATCGTTGGCTCGAACCCCTTCCCCGGTTTTTGATCGTAGATCACCAAAGGCAGATCGGCTTTGGGCATTCGAGAGCGACCCGTTTCGACAGCCGCGGAAGCCGGAAGAACAGGAAATACGTTGATAGTCGCATCCTCGCCGTGGTGGGCCTTGATCCGATCAAAGAGCCTGCGAAGGTGAGTCTTATAGATTGCAAGATCGTCCTGTCTTCGCATGATGTCGTTATGAGGATCCTCTGCCGTGATCGACCAGATTGCAGCGTTATCGCCCAGAACCGAGCGAATTCTCTGATCATCTACGGTCGCGCTGAGCGCCAGCTTGAGGGCGACTGGTACGTCCTTCGGCCCAGAGTACTCGCCAATTTTGAAATTTATCGACGGCTGGTGGAGTTGCCATTTCCAAGTAGATGGCTCGCGATATTTTTGGTGAACACACACGGGCATGATGTCACCCAGCAATGTACCGAGCTCAATGAGAAGAGGCTGCGGAGCAAGCGCAAACACACTCAACTGAAGGATCTCCTTCTGCTCTATCCGCTCCTTCACCTTGCGTTGAAACTGACGATGCAGATGCGCGCTTTGCATGCCCCAAAATCCCGGTTCATCATCCTTGATTTCGGAATTTAGCTCGATGTCGATGGTTCGTCGCTCCGCCGGATGTCTGTCGGGCGGCATAGCGGCAAAGATGGCTTTGGTGGAAACCAGCGAGTCCATCTGGCCGATAGTTGCCGCGAAACGGAGCACATGAGCTGCGCGGTCAGAGTCCATATCTGTAACAGTCTCGATCCGCTCTTCGTGCTCGCGCTTCATTGCCACGAGCGTTTCTTCCGGATAGTCGTCCACGTGATCTACGTCGATTTCCTTGTGATGGACGGGACACATTAGCATCAGGTTGCTGATGTCGCGGGCGAGAAGTGGCGAACGGACTTTGTCACCCCTCGGACCATTCTCGCTATCTGCCACAATATGCGCGATGAAACCGAACTTTCCGTCTTCCTTGCCAGCGATTAGATCCCCGACAAGGAGCTTGTTGCATCCTGAAAATTCACATCGACCCGCCGCCAAAGCCCACAATTGGGTCTGAATCTTGGCTGGGATGTTTGAACTAGACAATTTTCTGCTCCATTTTTGAATAGTGCCGCCACAGCGAGTTACGATGGGATGGTCAGTCGAGGACCCAACCAATTTCAGGCTACCGAATGATGCTAGTGTTCCGGCAGTTGCCAACCCTCGCCAAATTCAGCTTCTGAAACTTCATCCGCAATTATCAACTGGCCGGCCTCGGGCAATTGGCCACGTTGAAACGTGGTAATAGTAGCCTGAATCGAGGCGTTGGCGATTAGACGGACGATTACCAACGCCGCAAACGAAGGTCCGCTGTTTTCTACCATATCCGTCATCGCGGCCACGTCGATCTCGCTAGGTATTGGTGGGAATGTCGGGTGCGAGTGCCACTCGCCAAGATAGTCAACCCGTCCAGCGCGACCGCTGTTCTCCAGCAAGATTCGATCCATCTGTTGTGAGTGGGGCTCAGGTAAACTATCGAAACGATCTCGTGTCCCTGCCTCAAGATCGACGGTCAAACCGACGAGATCAAATTTTCCCGGAGCTGTCTGTTCTGCAACCAACCACCCGCCGATCTCGCGGTTGCCGCCCTTCTTGAGGTGGGTCTGCATTTTAGCAAGCTGCGAGCGTGAGACTGTGAGGCTAAGCGTCATCTTGTACTCCAAGGTGAGTCATGACGCGTTCAACGCCCTCTTCTGCACAACTAGTGCTGCCCTTTTCCCATCCTTCGTGAGGAGCGAAAATAACTGGGTGGGTGTCGAAGGGATGTTCAAAGATCCAACCTTTGCGCAGCCCGATAAAGTAGGCAGGTTCCGGATGAACTCTCATCTCTGTGATTTCCAGGGCGTCTAGGGCGTGACGTGCCAGCCTATTGGCAATGACACCCACATCGCCGTCAGAAGCGAAGAGGGGTTCATCGTCGCCATCACCTTGCACCCCGTAATTGTGCTCGCGGCCCTCTGGCGGTGCCATACCTTTCTCGTCGCACCATGCTCGCAATTGAGTTGCAGCGGTCAGTGGTGGCGGATCTTCAGACGGGATACTTCGTGCAATCAATCCTCCGAGCCCTCCCGCGTAGACTCGTCCCCAAACGAGGGGTTTACGCTTCTGCGTGCAAATGGCCGCTGCCATTCGAAACACTCCGCTATCAGCCGTCGTATCTATGACGAGATCACAAGTGCTTATGATCTCGCTCAACTGAGCAATATGCTGGACAGCGGATTGAGACGTCAGACTCATACCCAAAGCACCGACTTTCACTGCCGGATTTATTCGCAACAATCTGTGCCTTAGAGAAACTGCCTTGTGATGCCCCACATCCATTTCATCGAGTTCGTTTCGAACCAAGTTGTCGGACCAAAGAACATCATTATCCAGCAACATGAAATGACCGACGCCTTCGCGCGCAAGACTGGCGGCCACTTTTGATCCCAGCGAACCTGCGCCAATGATGCAGATGCTAGATTCTCGAAACATCTTCCCGTGGAGTCGGCGTTCTCTAGCTTTCGGCGGTTCAAAGGTATGAAACAGGTCAATCTTTCGTTTCGATCCATTGTGCCGAACGCGCAACAATACCTCTCGCCTACCATTTGACATGACAACCAACATGTCGCCGGCGTCTTCTACCCATTTACGGAGCCATGAAGGTAGGTACTGGTACAAGAGCCCCTTCAACTCTTCGGGATGCAGATCTGGAATTTGTCGAATATCGGGCAATCGATATAGGACCCCAGGAACCACCCTTCCCCCAAATCCCGCACCATCAATCGGCACCCGTAAACCAGAATCCAGCCCGATGCTCGCGATGCGAGCAACAAGAACTTCAGAACCCCCAACCCGGCGCTCCAAAGTCATATGAATATCGGTTGCGTGTCCGGCAAGGCGCAACCTTAAAAGCCGTGCGGTGTCAGGCGGTAGCATGAAGCGCCGGGAGCACCCCGAGAGCAAAGAAGGTAAGTCGGCTGGATGAGCGCTTTCCACGTCTGAGAAAGCATCGTCCTTTGGGGTTGCCTCGAGAAGTGCTTTGGCACTCCGGACCACATCCGTGCTTTTGCAGTCGGGGTGCCAGTTATCCGGTCTATACTGAAGGCATAGTTCGCCACCCTCGCCATACTGGTGCTGGGATAGCCGGACCGAGCTGTCGGCTGGAAGTACAAATGGTGGCAGATCTGGAAAAAGTGCCGGGAAAACCAGCCGCAATGGAATGCGACGCTCCCTGGCGAGCAGAACAAACGACCAAGTCAGCAGGCCATCGGCGTTTTTGCCGAATTGGGGTTCTTCCAGCCAATCTGATGCCGCGGCTAGGTCAGCGAGCTCTTCACACTCACGGATTAGCCGCGCTTCGCCGGCTGTGAAGTCCATCAACCAAAACCTTTTGGCTCCGTCGGCCTCCGATCCTCACCACCAAAAACGAGACCGGGCGCAGAAGCCCCGGCTGCAGCGGCAGGAGCAACGGATGCCGCACGTGACCCCGCAGATGCCGCTACCCTCGAGCGCGCACCTTCAACGAGGGTGCTTCCAAGATTTCGTGAGAGCTCGTTTAGAACAATATATGTGTCACTGAACCTTTGAACGGTACCAAAATCCGTTCGAGCAGCCTCCAGCCACTTGAAGAAGGATTCCCGGCGCTCCGGAAATTTTTCCCACCTATCCGCAAAATTTTCTGAAGGGTCCGTAGGGTTGGCGATCCATGACACCCCATTCCGTTCTTCGATCGCGAGATGCATGTCCCTCAAAATCTTGGCAATTGCATCCGATACCCTTGCTTCGCCTGCATAGGCATGGGTTGAGAGCGTCGTGAGGATCACACTAATAACCTTCAGGTCCGGATCCCGCTCCGCGAACCACTCATCCCTGTGACGCTTCAAGATCATGATGGATGACTGAAGAGGCGTTCGCACCCGAAACACCGGGACGTCCTCCACACTCGCTGTCACTTTGCCTTGGGCGTCGAGGAATGCCCTGCGACGTTCATTTAGTTGTTCGATCTGCCTCGACTTGAACCATGCGGCAAAGCCCCTGGGATTGCTTCGGGGCCAATCATCCGTGATGATACGGTATGTGCTAGTCTTGTCTTTATCGGTGATGGCAATCGCACCTTCCGCAAGCGCCTGATCCGCGAGGTAGGAAGAAAGAACGGCACGCATGTTTGCCTCGTTCGGCACAGCCGGCAATACGTCCATGTGGAATTGTGCACCATCTGCGTAGGTCAAGGTGCAGCATCTTCTAGGCTCATCGCTTACCTCATTCTTGATCCCTCGCGCATCGCGATACGCCGTGAGTTCAGTCAGCAGAAGGGCGCGCAGATCAGCTTGGGAAATTTGCGCTTTCGTCAGCGACCGGAACGAGACAACTATGTCGAGATCGTAATCTTCGTCCTTGGATGTCGGCTTGATCGGTGTGCCGAGCGCGAAAGAGCCTTGGATATAGACATCGGGATCATAATCACGAACTTTGGACTCATCTCGGTGCAAAAACTCGCCAAGGTCCTTGTAGCGTCTTTCTGCTTGATCAAAGCGATCTTGCGGCACGGCCAATTCTTCAGCGAGCTTTTCAATCGCGACGTTATAGCCAAAACCTATGTTCGAACTCGTGTTCATCATCAACTTCCTAACTCAAATGACCTCAACTTAAAGATGTTCGTTTGGCCCCGACTTTTCAACCTTTTTGCGGAGCCGTATTTGCAGATTTTCTATAGCCCTTCAGTCCGTATGCTATTGATCTTACGTTCGTCTTGGCTGGCGGCAATGACGGCGTTAACGATTGGCACACCCGAGACCCGCTGCTCACGTTGATCCACCACAGCTCGATACCCTCGCCGCGTCTTGGTCACTGCAAGCTTCATGAGCGCGGAGACAGCTCCACCCTCGTCGGGGTGCTGTTCGATTAGCATCTGCCCTCGAAACCCGATACGGCCCCATTCCCGCACGAGGCATGCGCCGCCAAACAGGTCTGGCTGAACACTCATTCTATAGAAGCGCCGCATGTTGAGAGAAAGGTCGACCCGCTTGAGATCGACTGTCGTCGGGAACACTTCCATTTGCTGCATCGTATCCAACATATTGGGCAATCCCTTCTCATGTGTCACAATATCAGGTAGACATATGTGTTTCCACTATGTTCTAATTTTTCCCGACTCGGGCGAAACATTTCCGCTGCACTCTCTCCTAGCTTGGCAGAACTGCTGCAGGTTTAGGACTTCAACTGTACTTCGTGTTCTTGAATAGGGCGACAAATGATAAAGAACATCTGCATATTCTCGGACGGAACCGGCCAGATGGGTGGCGCCAGGCCGGACCAACGGCTGTCGAATGTTTACAAGATGTATCGAGCCATGCGTCCCGGCCCAGATTCACCAATTAGCCCTAAGGACCAAGTGGCTTTTTACGACCCGGGCTTGGGAACAGGAGAACGCGGTGGGTTTTTCGGTCGGATCAAGCCGATTCTTGAAAGCGCCGTCGGAACTGGCATCGACCACAACATCATCGATTGCTACGAGCAGATCATTGCCCATTACGAGCCCGGTGATCGCGTGCTGCTTTTTGGGTTCTCTCGCGGAGCCTATACGGTCAGAGCACTGGCAAACGTTATGAACCTCTGCGGTGTCCCGACGCAGATGCCGGATGGTTCGCCGGTCCCGCGTCATGGTCCCGGATTGCGCAAGATCGCCAAGGACGCTGTAAAATTCGTGTATAATCACGGTGCTGGAAAACCGCGCGGACAAGATCCTTACTTCAAGAACCGTGAAGAGCTCGGCAAACGATTCCGCAAGAAGTATTCGAGCTTTCCCATTGAAGGTGAAGACAACCAAGGCAACGTTCAGCCTACCTTCATCGGGGTCTTCGATACGGTGGCATCATTGCGAACGGCAGTTGTCCGCACCTTGGTCTGGGGCGTCACTTTCGGGGTCGGAGCGGCTTTTGCCGCAGGTGTTGCATTCGGGTGGTCTTGGCTTTTGGTTGTTCCACTCGGCGTCCTACTAGTAGCGCTTCTTTGGCAGCTTGGTTCCCTGTTGCTCGACAACTTCAAATATTTCTCTGACGATCCCGAGCACAAACTGAAGCTATGGCGCCCAACCGATTGGCCGCAGATTCTCAAGACGGGTCATTTCGCGGCTTGGAACAAGCGCAACTACGACAAGTGGCTTGATCCCGATGTCCAACACGCCCGTCACGCCATGGCGATCGACGAAGACCGTGCTGACTTTCCAAGGGTCGGATGGGCATCCAAGGCGGCCGCGATTGAGACCAAAGATCGAGAGCCGAAGTGGTTGAAGCAGGTCTGGTTCCCGGGCTGCCATAGCGACATCGGTGGAAGCTATCCCGAGGCAGAGTCCCGCCTGAGCGATATCGCCCTCGATTGGATGGTCGACGAATTGAAAGACTGCGTGCCGTCGATCCAGATCAACGAGAACGTCTTGAACCGCGCCCCTGACCCTCTTGGTTTGCAGCACCGCGAAGACGCGATGGTAGCATTTGGCCCCCTCCGCATCCGCTGGAAGAAGGGAATTCGCGCAGTTGGCGACGACTTCCCGCTCCATCCTTCAGTCGAAGAGCGCATGCGAGCCAAGGCCGTCGCCCAGTGTGGCGAGGTTAAGCCCTACCGACCTGCCCAGTTGAAAGAGCGACGCGACTTGAAATTCTACTACGACGAATAGGGGACTAGTGGACGGCGCTCACCCACCCAACAACTCCTCGATGAAGTCCTCCTGCCGGTCGAGCGCTGCCTCCCATTCCTTCGGCACCGCAGCTTCCCGCTCGAGCGTCTCGGGCTCAGGCTGCCCGCGCCCGGCCTCCATCGTCCTCAGGCTCATCGTGCGCGCTTCGCGGCGCTGTGAACGGTCCCGGACAGGCGCGCGTTCGACCGGTTTCGCCGCCTCATTCGCGCTCGTCTCGTCACCGCTGTCGCCGCCCTCCATTTCTTCCCACGGCCCCACGCCCTGCACACTCGGCGGATAGGGGAACGGCTTGCCCTCCTGTCGTGCCAGCATCTCCTTGAAGAACGGATCGTCGTAATACTTGATACGGCTCACCTTGATCGGGTGCTGGGGTGAGGCGAGGATGATGACCTCGTCAGGGTCCATCAGGCGCGCTTCGGTCTCGGAAAGCAGCGGCCGCTCTTCCAGCCGCGCCGAGGTCGAGGTCGCGCCAAGGAACCCCTTGTTGCGGCCATACATGCGGGTCACGGCCTCGCGGGTGGTGCTGCCGACCGCAGCGGAGACTTCCTTCACCGTGCGCTGGTCGCGTGGCGTGATGTAGAGCTTCAGCCCTGCCCCGTTCTCGAGGCTTTCGCGACCTTCAGGGCCATAGATCCGGTCGAGCGAGGCCAGCGACTGCGCAATCATCGCGACGCGGCCGCCATAGCTCGCCAAGGAATGGATAGCGCGCTCGAGATAGGGCATCGCCCCCATCTGCTGGAATTCGTCGATCATCATCATGACCGGCCAGGGCTCGTCCGAGCCCGGCTCGTTCAAGCGGATCGAGGCGATGAGGTCTGCAAACATCAGGCGCAGGAGCGGCGCCAATGTCGCGATGTGATCCTCGGACACCGCGATGTAGAGCGACTGCGGGGTCTTCCGAAAGGTCGAGAAATCAAAGTCGCTCGCCTCGGTGGCCGAGCGCACCGCCGGGTTGTCCCATTGCTTGAGGCCGGCGGTCATCAGCGCCTGAATGTTTGAGGTCAGCAGCCGCGAGGAGGCTGAGGCCGCATTGGTCCAGAGCTCTCGAAGGATGTCTTCCTCGGCCTCGTCGGCATAGGTCTTGTACTGGGCGTTCTTGTATTCGCCGCCAGCGACAATCTTGTTGACCTCGCCAAGGTTCGGCGTTCCGCGCTGGATCGCCAGCAGACAGGCCGCAACGAAAATCGACTTGCCGGCCTCGGAGAAAGTGTCGAGCGTCTTGTTGTCCTTGTCGAGGAAGAGGTCGGCGAGGATCGAAACCTCTGTGAAGCGCTGTGCGAAGCTCGGGGCCTTGGCGATCCGCGCCAGCGGGTTGTAGCGATGCGTTGCATTGGCCCAGTCGAAGGGGCTGAAGCGATAAACCTCGTCGCCGTTCAACGCTCGGAGCCGCGCGGTCTTCTCGAAGTTCTCGCCCTTCACGTCCAGCACCACGACCGAACCCGCAAAGCTCAGGAGGTTCGGGATCACGAAGCCGACGCCCTTACCGGCACGGGTCGGTGCGACCATCATCACATGGGGGATGGTGGTCGAGGAGATGAACTCCGCCTTAGAGGTCGGCGCGCCAAGCTTGCCACAGACGAAGCCCTTGCCAGCCGCTTGCAGCATATCGTTCTTTTTCAGTTCCGCCTTGGTCTGCCAATGGGCCGAGCCGTAATCGTCTCTCTCCTTTTTCCAGGTCCAGGCGAGAGCGAGGACACCGAGGCCGATGGAACTGAGCCCGACGGCACCGAAGCCTACCTTGAAGGCCTCGGGATGCCCCGCACGCGTAGCGGCGCTCGCCTTCCAAAGTGCCAACATGTCGAAACTGGCGAAGCCGGTTTTCAACGCCAGGGTCAGGTAGAAGGCAGCGACGATGGTGCCGATGACGGCGCCGCAGATCACACCGAAAAGAAGCGCAGCCCAGAGGGGAAGTGTCTTGGTCATGGTGGTCATCTCCCCCTTAGAATTCCATCTCGTCATCGAGACCGCGGTCACGTCCAAGAACACGCCTCATTTCCTGCGCCTCTTGCTGGCCGCGCAGCCGCGCCACTTCCGTCGCCTTGTCCTGCTGCAACCCGGCGGCGCGGTCGGTGAAGACCTGGTCGCCCGTTTCCTCGAAGGTCATCTCGAGGAACTCCTGCGTGACGGTGATCTGGTCGAGCTTGCTTGGCAGGGCCGCGCCCAGCACCTCGTAGTTGCCACGGCGTAGCTCGGCCAAGCCCTCCTCGCCCAGTTCCTTGAAGAGCTCGGATTGCAGGGTCCGCTCGACGGTCTCTTCCTGTTCCTCGGTGAGCTTGCCGTCCCGCAGCATGTCGGCGAGATCCTGCAGGTACGGATTTGGTGTCCGGTCGTCCTCGTCGATGAGCGGCAGTGTCGCCTCCTCTTCGTCCGCGAGGGTTCGCCCGATCTCGACGCCCAGTTCCTTGGCGCGTTCCATCAGGGCGTCCATGACACCGTCGACTTTTTCGAGCGCGGCATCCAGTTGGTCGTCGTTGGCGGTTTCTACGCTCAGACCGTCTTTCGCCAGCACCGCGTTCATGTCGCGCTCGACCCAGTCCTGCGCCATGCCGTAGTTCCGCGTGCCACCCGCCGCGATCCGTGCCACCAGCTCCTCGCTGTCCATTCCCGCGTCCTCGGCGCGCTCGAGCACATCGCGCAGCCCCTCGTCATTGCCGGACTGCAGCGCGGCGATCAGCACCTCGCTCCCCGCCCCCGGCGGATAGGGTTCTTCAAGCTGCTTGCCGAAGCGCGCGCGCAACTCCGGGTCCGGCACCATCTGCGAGAGATCCGCGATGATCGGCGCGGCCTTGGCCTCGAACGCGGCACGCTCGGCCGGGTCCAGTTCTTCGGCCTTGAGCCTCAGCGCTTCGATCGTGCGCTCTGAATAGTCGATCGCGTCACCGACGGTCTTGATGTCCTTCATGTCTATCTCTCCTTCGGTGAAGTTCCACGGCGTGCCGGAGCCGAGTCCTTCCGCCATGCCGCGCACGGCGCGCGCCATGTGGCGCTGGTCCATCCGGTCCAGCAGGTCGGCGAGGTTCTTGTAGTCCTTGGCGAAGCCCACCACCTGCGCCTGCGCGATGGCGGATTCCTGGGCCGTCATGACGATCTCGCGCGGCAGGCGGGCCTCTTCCTTGGCACGGTAGATTTCCTCGATCCCGACAGGCTTCTCGAAGATGCCCCGCTCGAGCCGGGTCGTGGCGTCGAGCATCACGCCGTAGCGTTCCGCGATCTCGGCCTGCTTCTCACGCATCAGCTGAGGCGACATCACGCCTTCGGCCCAACACGAAAACCAGGTGCCCTTCTCGACGCCGCGATTGTTCAGGATGATGTGGGCGTGCTTGTGCGCCCGGTCGTCGTGAACCGCGAGGACATAGTCCCACTGATCGCCGTATTCACCGCTCTCGAAGAAATGCTCCGTCCAGTCCATCGCGATGTCGCGCAACTGGTCGACCGTCACGTCGGTCGGGAAGGAGAGCAGCATGTGCGAGGTGAAGCCGAGCTTGGTCGAGCCGCGCCAGGTCCCGGCCCAGTCCTCGATGATGTCCTCTTTCTGATCCTCAGAAAGCACCGCCGCATCGGTCAGCGCATTGGTCATCGTCGAATAGGTGTAGACCGCCTTGTCGTTGATGTAAGAGATTTGCGCCCCAAGCGAAGCACGCGTCTTGCAGCCCCCCGCCCGGATCCGCTTGAAGACCGCCGCCCGGCTCTGCCCCGACGCGGCCTTCAGCGCATTGCGCGCCGACAGGGATCCAACACGCGCGAAACTCCGCCCCTGCCGACGCCCCGCCAGCCGTGCGTCGATCCGCGCCGCGGCCTGGCCCCGGATGCGCTCATCCTCCCAGAGCCGGCCCATGACCGAGGTATAGAGGGCGAGCGGATCAGCCATTCTTGACAAGCCTCAATCCTGTCACGGCCTCCTGCGGGCCATCCTCCAGAACCGCGCCCTTCGCCCCCTGCCCTTCTTCCTTTTCCGGCCACTCCTGATGACGCAGGGCCTGCGCCGCATCCTTCATCCGGCCCATCTCACGGCTCATGGACTGCGCAAGATCGAGCAGTTGGATCAGGACCGCGCGATCCGCCTCCGAGACCTCCAGCCGACCACGATGGACCGCCTTGGCGAGCCCCAGTCCGGCGTCACTCACGTCCTTCGCCTGACGCCATGCGGCGCAGAATTCGGCGACCAGGTCACGCGGCACATCGAGGAAACCGCACCGTCCGCGCAGCACCGCATTCAGCGCCTGGGATCGGTTGGCATAGCCTCGTTCGCGCCACTCCGCGTCGAAGGCGTCCAGTTCGGATCGGCTTGCCCGAAAGGCCACCGTCTCACTCGGATCGCGCACCGCGATGCCCTCGCCCGCCTCCTCTTTCGCGAGCCGGTTCACATGGCGCGGAGAGATGCCAAACGCCGCCGCCAGCTCCTTCGCGCTCTCACCCGCCGCAAAGCGCCGCGCGACTTCGATGCGCTCTTCTAGCTTCAGGTTTTTCGCTGGCCTCGGCACGGGTCAGACCCCTCGGACAAAATGTGCAAACATTGGCCATATCCTGCCAACGTCTTCCTTCTCTCCTTCGCTTATACTTCAATACATCACATTGCGCAATATTACGTTTTGCATACTATGCATTTTTGCTGACATTGGACGCCATCAAGACCCCGCGTCGCAGCGCAACTTGGAGCGCGTCCCGCCCTCATCGATGCAGGACAACCAGGTCGAAAAAGCTTCCGAAACTTGTGTTCAAGACGCACGCGACGACAGACAAACCGAACGCCCGAGCCGGTCACGGATCTGGCGCCAGGAACAAGAAGTCGGCTCGTGCGGGATGGCGCGGGTCACGCCCTTTGAGGGCGTCACGAAGCTTCTGAGAGACGGCGTCAGACCCCTGCGGATCCGAAGACCCGCAGGGGTGTCTGGGTCAGTGACCCAGTCCCTGAGAGCGCAGATCGTCGTAACGGCTGCGTGCGATCAGCGCCTCGGTCTCGAGGCTGTCGAGGGTCTCGGGATGGGCGTCTTCATCAAAGGCGGCGAGGTAGGCATCGAAGGCCATGTCGGCTTGCAGTTCGGCGAGGTCGATAGATTGTTCGAGTGTCATGGTGTGATCCTTTCCGTTGATCGTCGTTGGACGGATCGTGGAAAAGACCGGGGGCATGAGAGCGGGCTGCACCCGGCACGGGGCGAAATGGAATGGAGCACGCCGGGGGCAGGTTTGTTGTGAGCGATGCCTCGGCAGCGCTCAAGGCGTCACGGTGCTTTACGTTTTCAAAAGACCAATGACGTTCGAAACACGCGTTCGAGCCGCAGGCGAGAGGCAGCGTGTTTCGAGGCTATTCAAACGTAAAGCGCCAGCCGTCCAGAAACCTGACCCCAGCGTTGCCGGCCGCTCGATCCCGGGCTAGCGATCTGAAAGGCCAACAGGTCGACGGAAAGGCGCGCGGCGGTGACACTGGCGTAAGACGTTGCCCCGGGATGCATGACGTTGATTTGCGATTTCGTTGACTGCGGCACAGGGTGAGTTCGGCGCCCCTGGCAGCTTCGCCAAGACGACCTAGGCGCGGGTTGCTCGACTGATAGAAGGAGTGCGTTTGGCCCCGCTCAGCGGACTGCCAGTTCTCCCTGCCGACATTCGGTCCCGCCTCGGGTTCGTGCGATCCACGCTGTCCCTCAACAGAAAGATCAGAGCCGCTTCTGCGACCGATCCAGTCAGACTATCCGCCTCGGTGTCAGCGTCCGAAATATTCCGCGTTCTTCGGACACGGGTTTCGGACCCGAACCTCTGTCGCTTCTTGAAACGAGAAAAAGCCAGACCGCCGGAGCGGTCTGGCCTTTGGCTTACGCGGCGTCTTTGGGACCCCAGGGGATGACGGCCTGCAGGGACGGATCGTCCTGGTTCGCGGCCTTGCCGAGGTTGGCGTTGAAGCCGTGGTCGCGGATGGTCAGCGTGTAGTAGTCAGCGCCGGTCTCCTTGTTCTGCTTCTTCCAGATGCCGCCGCACTCGACCAGCTTGCCGCGCGGGGAGCGGCCGAGGACGCGGTGCGTGGGGGCCATCGGGTTCGCGCTCGCGACCGGTTCGACCGTGATGTCGAGGTCAAAGGTCAGGGTCGAGATGGAGCCGACGCCCTTGGCGGTTTCAATGTCGGCGCTGGTGAATTTGATGCAGTTCGTGGTCATTGCTCTTCTCCTTGTTTGCGTTGCAATGATGGTCACCTTGCAGCTGGCCAAGGCCCGGCCACACCGAAGGCGAAGCGCAGCGGAGAGGGGCAGGCGCCGGTCTTTTTGGCGCGCGAGGAATGACACGCAGGGTCAGGGGAAAAAGATCGGCGACAACCTTTGTGGACGGGACGACAGCTGCGACCAGCATGTCATGCAACTCAAACAAGGAGAAGAGCGGTGGCCGCGAAGGAAACTGGGTGAACAGCCGAAAGAGAGAAATGCCTGTGGTGGCGATATTTCTGTCCTGTCGCTCCGAGCCGCATTCGGACCAGTCAGAGCTTTGCTGGCTCTGCCTCTCGTGCCGCGACGGCTGGTTTCCGTGGCAACGCGATGTGTTTTCTGGACGAACAGCATGGAGACCGTCGAAGCTTCGACAACGTGTCCGGATCACTCGAATTTCGAACGGACCCTCTACGGCAGCCCGATAGCCTGCGATCCGCGCATCACGACCATCACCGGCCTTCTGCCAGCTGCGGCCAATGCAATCCGGCGGTCGCCGGAAATCGTTTGCGACCCATGATGACAGGGCGGCACAGCATGTCCGGCAAAGCACGGAACAACAGCGGCCGAGACGCGACGTACGAGATCACTGATGTCACGCGCCCGCCCCAGCGGCCGTAACCGAATGGCCGAGATGAAGCGTTGCCACGACCATGCGACGGCTGGTCGAGCTGGCTCCGGAGGAGACGGCACGGCCAGCGGCACGTCGCAGGGAGAGGCGGCGTTTCAGCTCGGGGAGGGCGGCTGCGTGCAGCCGTCCGAGTAGGGCGCGGTCCTGACCAAAGGGCAGGAGGGGCCAAGATCATCAAATCCGGACGACTGTTGCACACAAAGTATCCGGAGCCTCTCCGCACCAAAAGATGGAAAGCTAGGACAACTCTCAACGAGAAAGACGCCGAACATTTCGTTCGCTCCACTGCAATTGGGTTGGGCCATTATCTGGAGGTTGGCTTTCTAGCTGCTTGCGATAACCTTCAGCCGCATGGCGCGCGTTTCAAGGAGATAAGTCTCCACGCTGGCCAGTAGATGCAGTCCCTCCTCTGTGACAGCCGATCGCGACAGGCCAGGCTGAACGATGCGCACATCGAATTCGTAGCGATAGTCCTGCCAATTCGCTTTCAGCTTTTTGAGGAATGCGGCTGTTCCCTGTTCGAAGCGGGAAGTCTGGCCCTTCTCCAGCCGTATCTTCTCCCGCTTCAACATATGTATGAGCATTCTGTTGGGCCGATCACGCCAGCGTGCGGATTTCTGCGCTTGCCCGCAAACTTCATAGAGATCCTTCACTCGCGCGCCGGGCGTGTCGGAACTGGAGTATTTGCAATGGTGAAGCGTCACTTGGACGAGACCTTCAGTCACTCGAAGGGTGACGACGTCCGCGATCTCTCCAGCCCCATCATCGTCGAAGATGATGTCAAAGGCGTCGCCTTCTGCGAGCAATGTCTCGATTACGCGCCGTTGCACTGAGTCAGTCCGCTTTTCAGGACCCTGCGCCTCGGCACGTATATTGGTCTCCGACCAATCCCAAACCTCGATCCGATCAGCGGAATACGGTTCCACCAAGACGCCTTCAGGCAGAGCATAAAGGTGACTGTAGATCAGCAGTGAACCATCCCCAAAGTCGATCTGTGGGGAATCCTCACCGAAGGATTCCGAGAGCGACTTCGTCTTGCCGCTGACCTTGACGGTTGTTTTCGGCCCAGAGCGCTGCGGATAGCTGGCACCCCCTTCAGCAAAAACGATTTCGAATTCGGCGATGTGGTTATCGCTGCGCACCGTGAAGCGCAATGGACCCGTGCGTTCATGATCCAGAAGCTCGATGTCGCATTCAGCGAAGGCTACGGGTTTGTCGCCGAAACTGATTTCGATCCGGTCCTCGATTTGCGTCAACAGCGATTCCGGCCAGTGGATCGCGACCGGAGGCACCTGCGGGCGTTCGCTGATCTGGCGAGGTCGCATCGCACTCTTGAAGACGCCATCGGTGGTGATCCCTGGATCTTTGACGGCTTTGCCGATATCCGCGCACCAATCGACCCAATCAGTCAGATCGCGAACCCGCGAAATCGACCAGAACTTGCCTTTGGCCGAACAGCCACGAGAGGCGGGAACACCGTCGAGGAAACCGGTTGCGAACACGTTGTTCTTGATGCGCGACTGGGACTTCGCAGTGTCGAGTCCGTCGGCGACATCGACACCCATATACATGGAATAGCGGACACCGCGTCCCTGATGGTGCGTCAGGCCAAGATTGCGCAGGATCAGGCGATTGAACCCATGCAGGCTGCGGAAGACCTCCTCGCCCTCGACCCGGCGCGCTGCCTCACCGCAGACCGCCTTGGCCAATCGGTCATACGGTCCCTTGATCGAGCTGCTGATATATAGGAGCTGACTATCGGGATCCCAATGCATCATGTGCAGGTCCCAGGTGACATTGGTCGCGTGCTGGGCCGTGGTCCAGCCGGCCTGCTCTTCGGAGCGGGTGACGAAGATGGCGACACGCTGGTGTGGGTTGACCTTCATGCCGAGATATACGCCGGGACTATATAAGTCCTCGGCCCGCAAAGGCTCCCAACCGTCGCAGTTGGTGCGATAGACGACGGCGTTCATCTTCGGTTCGAGCGTCTGCAGGGGAATGTCGCTCAAGTCGCCGACAAAGCCCTTGAACATCTCGGCACGGCGGACTTGCCGGTCGATCTTCGCGGTGCTGAGTGCCTCGACCAGCGCATTCCAGTCGGCATCCTCCGCATAGAGCTTGGCCAGCGAACGATCAATGTCGTCAATGCCGGTGTTGGCGATGACCGTGGCGTCGCCGAGGCGTGGATCCTGGCGGGTGAAGCGGCCGACAAACTGGATGGTAACGGCGATGCTCTTGTGCGGGTCGTGCAGGGCGGCGATCTTCAGTTCCGGCAGATCGAAACCTTCGCCGAGCATGTCCACGCATACAATGATCCGGCTCTCGAAGCGCCGCAGAGCGGCAAGGTTTGCACGGCGTTCACGGATCGACTGCTGGCTATGGACGATGACCGGACGAAGTTCTGGGTACATCTCGCTGTAAAGCTGGTGGAGGGCTCTGGCGCGGTCGATAGTTTGGCAACGCGCCATGGCGAGATGGTTGAGGCCGACGTCCAGATCACCCTGGAGGACTTCGCCGAGCTTTCCCGCGATCGCGAGATCGGCGTCTGCCTGATCGAGCCCGAAGACAGCCTCGAAGCGAATCGGCTTGAAATAGCCTTCGGCCTGCGCCTTCTTGAGCGGATAGGTGTAGATGAACTCGCCGTCGACGCGCCGGCCGTCCTCACGGAATGGTGTGGCGGTGAACTGGACGATCGGGAGCGGTGGCTCACGGTCCGCGAATAGGCCCCGAAAGCGCGCCCATGTCGGGGCGCCGATGTGATGAGCCTCGTCGATAAACAGCGCCGAGGCGCGTGCCGCCATCCGCTCCTGGACCGCCGCTTCGGCGCGACCGGCGATCTGCATCGTTGTGACGATGACATTGGCACTGTCGAAGATCTCATCCACGTCGGCTAGCCTCGTCGGAATGTGCGAAAGGCGCATCACCACTGGAAATGCTGCCTTGTCTTCCAGGCATTGCTGTTGCCTCAGCACGCCGAAGGTCTCGAACTTGCCCGCGATCTGCTCTCGAAGTGCGTCCGTCGGCACTACGACCAGTAGCCTCTCGAAGCGCTGGTGGACGTTGAGCGCGAGCATGGTTTCCGTCTTGCCGGTGCCCGTCGGCATGACGATGGTGGCCGGATCGATCGATCGCGTCGCATGGGCCAAAGCCGCGTGCAGTGCGCCGATTTGAGGACGTCGCAGACCGAGCTGGGCTGGCCGCTCGTTTTCGGCTGCTCGTCCCTCGCGGAGATGAAAGGCGCCCGACCAAGATGCCGAAACCGCGGCCAGCCGTTCGACCCGCGCTTGGCGACTCAACGTGTCGATGCGGATGGGCAACGGGGCCATCCACCGGCCTTCGCCGGCGTCGAGTGCTTCTACGATCTGCGCCGGCTCACTCGCGCCGGGGACCAGAAGAATGAGCTCCGCCTCCAGCGACGTAGCGGTCTTCGCGTTGATGATCTTCAGTATCTCGCCAGACGGCAGCGTGGTTTCATGACCAGTCACACGGCGGATTGAAAAGGGACGCAGACGGCACCGTACGCGCTGCGGCGGAGCCGCCAATTGGCGTATAGGGCTTCCCAGGGCCTTGCCCTCTATCGCAAGCCGAGCAGGCAGCAGCAGTTCGACTTCGGGATTGAAGAGATCATCTTGGACGGGCTCGGTGCGCTTGCGGGAGGCCATGGTCGCGTCCTCGGCTATGCCGCAATCGTCTGGGGAGAAGGCGGGACGGTGATCACCGTCCCGTTCGTCATCAGAACGATCAGGCCCCGTTCGGCTCCGGTCATATCGAGATAGGCACGCACCTGAGCCCGATAGTGATCAAGTGTCTCCTGGGCGGGATTCACGTCGCTCTTCCAGTCGATCACGACGGCTGGCCGACCTTCCGGATTAACCGAAATCGCGTCCGCGATGCCCGCCGTCGCAACCAGTTCGGCCTCCTCTTGCTGAAAGGCATAGACCGGAAACTCAGCGAGCAATGAGGGACGCAATGCCGCCACCTCCGACAAGGCCAGCGTTCGCGTCACGCAACCGGCCAGTTCCTCAGGCGAAAGCCCGTCCGCCGGATCGGAGGAAGGCTCCTTGCCGAGCGCAGAAATGAGGTCTCCAGCACGCGCGGTGAGCGCCTCGTCGGCCTCGTTGCATTCCCCTGTCAGGACTTCTTCCATGAGCTTGTGAAGGATCAAGCCACGCTCGCGTCCGCCCCGGATGGAGGCGAGCGCGTCGGCGTCCGGCACCTGAGCATCAGCCGAACCGGCCCAGATGTCCGGTTCTTCTTCCTGAAGCACTGAACCTGTTGTCGTCTCGTCGCGGCTCGGCGCAAGCCAGGTCAGATGCATCTGCCTTTCGACAATCGCACCAGCCTCAGTGGCGAAACTCTCCCGTGTCTGACCGTTTTCTGTATCGGCTGTCGCCGCGATCGTGTCGAGCGGCAGATGCGACACGTCAAGGTGAGGGAGATCTGTCAGGGACAGGTCCACCAGGCCGATCCAGGCTGATTTCGAAGGCGTTACGTCGAGCCGCGGCAAGACCAAGAGTTCCCGGGCGCGGGTTGCTGCGACATACCAGAGCCGGACCCGCTCGCAGTCCAGTTCATCCTTCTCTGCCTGCCGCGCCGCGTCATAGCCGGACGGAGGGACACCCAGAACCGGGCAGTAGAAGGTATCAGTCTGGCGATCGGTCACAGCGCTGTCGGGCGCCATTACCCCTGTCATAGTGTTGATGGGGATGACGACCGGCCATTCAAGACCTTTCGCGGCATGCATCGTGTAGAGGGCGACGGCTTCTTCCTGCGCATCGGGCCGGCCTTCCACCGCGCGGGCCTCATCCGCCCATGCCGCCGTCATTGCCTCGGAAAAGGCCCGCAGACCCCGTACCGCATAGCTGACGGCGAGGCTGAGATAGAGATCGACATTGGCAAGTGCTCGTTCTGCCTGACCGCGATGCCGCTCCAGAAGAACCGGGCGTACCCGAAGGACGTCGACGGCCTGCGAAAGAAGATCGTGTGGTGTCGTGCTTTTGGCGCGTTTCTGGAGCCCTTGCAGCCGCTCGATCACATCGCGCGCCAGCGGATGCACTATTGCCGCGGGGTCGACGCCGAGGTCGAGCCGTGGGATCCGGACGGGTTCTTCTTCCGAACGCGGAAGCGCCCAGACGATGTCCAGAAGCTCCTCTTCGCTGAGCCCGACAAGCGGGCCGCGCAGCAATGCGCCGAGCGCCAGCGTATCACGACGATCGGCGAGAACTCGCGTGATCGCGATAAGGTCCTGCACTTCCTGCCGGCGAAACAGACCTTTGCCGGCCTGGGTTGCGACCGGGATGCCCCGGAGCTCAAGGGCTTCTTCATAGCGCCAGAGTTCCGCGCCGGTCGGGGCGAGCAAGGCGATGTCGCCCGGCTGGCAGGGGCGTTGTGCACCGGCTTTGCGATCCTGGACCGGATGGCTGCCGATCAAGCGTGCGCAAAGTTCAGCCACCGCTTCGGCTTCGGCGTCGCGTCGTTGCTCGGCACTGGCCTTGCCGTTCTCGTCAGCGACCGCGATATCGATCGCCGAGACGCAGACGCCGTCTTCCGGATCGTCGTGGAAGGGATCAAGCGCTGTGAAGCCGGGCTGGCCATCAGCCGACAGGACAGTCTCGAACCGTTCGTTGACGAAGGTGAGGATCGAGGCACAGGAACGGAAATTGGTCGAGATCGAGACGAGGCCGTCCGCGTCCTGTGTCGAGAAGGCCGTGCGAGCCTGGACGTAAGCGCCGACATCCGCGCCGCGGAAGCGATAGATTGCCTGCTTGGGGTCGCCAACCAAGAAGAGTGCGCCCGGCCGAATCCGGAAACGCGTCCAGTCCTGCGGATCATCACCGGGATCACCGCATAGACGCCAGAAGATTTCGGCCTGGAGCGGGTCGGTGTCCTGAAACTCGTCGACCAAGACCTTTGAATACCTCTGGCCGAGCGCCTGTCGCACAGTTTCATGGTCGCGCAACAGGTCGCGCGCGGCGTAGATGAGATCGTCAAAATCGAGCTGGGCGCTGGCGCGCTTGTGCTCACGATAGCGCGCAAGGATTGTGCCTGCTTCGTCGATCAATGTCGTGAGGACCTGGCCGGAAACCACCTGGAGTAGTGCGGCCCATGCGGCACAGCACGCTTCGTACAAACCGCTGGCCGTATCGTTCAGCCTGTCGCCGTCTGCCTTGGACAGCCCTGCCTGCTTTGCCGCTGCCGCCCATTTGCCCTTCTTGCGGTAGGCGTAAAAGCTGCCCGTCCCGGTCGTAAGGTCGGGATGCGGGCGTGCAACCAGCAACCCGACGAGCCCGGCGGGCGTGGAACCATCTGTAACCGATGGAAGGGCGGCCGCCATTTCAGAAAAGCGCACGGCGAAGAGCTCCGTTTCCGGCTCATCAACGCCGGCGCCTTGCACAAAGGCCGAAAGTTCGTCGGCCGCCTGCTGGAAGGCTTGCAGGTGACCTGCAAAGGGCATCGCCTGCGGTGCGACCAGTTTCCTCGACCGCCGGAGGGCTTCGGCGATCTTGTGCATCAGAGCGACGGTCTCTCCCGGGTTATGCAGCACCATCTCGGCGAGGACGCCGCCCTGATCGCCAGACAATCGCTCGCGCAGCCAGCCTTCGACGATTTCGAGGAAGTTGAGATCGGCCTGGTTGCGGTCGATGACCGCTGCGCCCGGATCGATATCCGCTTCCGCCGGGTAGGGCTTGATCAATCGCTGGCAGAAGCCGTGGATGGTCGAGCAGGTGATTTCGTCGATCGCCGTGCTGGCCGACATCAGATTCTCGCGCTGTGCCGCAGACAGTCCCTCCGGCAAGCCGGCGCGGAGCTCCGGTGCGATATGGCCGGCGGCGAGATCTTCGACGAAATCCCGAACCCGCAGGAGGAGCTCGCTGGCCGCCAGTTCGGTAAACGTGACTGCCGCGATGGAACTTGGCGCGACACCCTGCGCCAGCATGACAGCGATCCTGCCGGCCATCACGGCGGTCTTGCCCGATCCCGCGCCGGCCTCAACCAGAATGGATCGGTCATGACGGCTGATCGCGTCATGCCGGGCGCCATCATCATTCAGAACTTTCACGCTGCTCATCATTCCGCCTCCCAGATCGGCGCGACCTCACTGAGCCGCTCGGTCGAGGCGGCTTGTTTGCGTTTGCAGTAGGTGGCGCCTGCGTTTGCCGGCAGGGCAAAAGCGAGATCGTCGTAGTCGCCTCCGGTATCCGGCCCGGGCAGTGCCGCGCCGCTGGCCAATGCGGTTCTCGCCGCCCGCAGATATGCCTTGATCTCCGCCAGGACGATGTCCGGCTCGTCGAGCTGGAGATCGAGCGGTTCACGCGGATAGAGCAGCGAGGCGCTGATCGCGATGTGGTCGCCCAGGAGCGCCTTGACGGCGAAGGCATAAAGGCAACGCTGAAGCTCGCGGCCGCCGTTTACACGGATGTCGCCTTTGGGCGGCTTGCCGGTCTTGTAGTCGCGCACGAGTGCCCGGCTGCCGTCATCAGCGATGTCGAGCCGGTCGATATAGCCGGCAATGTGAAATCCGGTGTCGGGGATGATCACCGGCACACTGGCGTCCCAGGGCAATGCCGCCTCCGACTTGGGCTCGGACCCGCCGAACGGGACCTCGCCAAAGGATCGGCTGCCCGGCAAATGATCATTGCCATAGGCAAGCGCCTGTCCGGCAAGAGCGCGCGCATCCCCGAGCGTGCGGCCCCAGATAACAGCGGGTGGAACGGGCCGCTCGCTTTCCCACTCGGCCGCCACCGCACCAGCGGCTTGGTCCACCGCAGCCTGAATGGCAGCCACGTCGGCCGACGTCAGGCCGCCCGTCGCTTCGAGGTTTCGCAGGGCGCGGTCGAGCACCAGATGGATGAGGTCGCCGGTTTGCAGGGCGTCAAGCACGAGCGGCTCGGCACTGCTTTGCGGGGATTTCCAACCGAGAGCATAGCGCCAGAGGAAATTGAGGGGGCTGCGCAGCAGTGTTTTGAGCGAGCTCGCCGACTGAGTCCGCCCGAGGATCGCGAGAACCAAAGGATGATCGGACCTGACCAGGCCATCATGAGCTGTCACATCGGCCATGCGCCAATCGCGCCAGCAGGAACGCGCACTCAATGCCTGGGAATCGGCGGCGAATTCCTGCGGCCGCGCCATCAGCCGGTCGGTTTCACTGAAGGCATGGGCGGGAACGGCGTTGCGCCGCAGATAGGCTTCCTCGTCATAGGTGGCGAGCAGGGGGCTGCGACCCAGAAGCCGACCGTCGCTGTCGCGTCGGGCGCGGGAGAGGACGACGTCGCTGCCCGTAGTGGCGAGGATCGTATCAAAGTCACGGCGATCTGCCAGATTGACGGGAAGCGGGTCGAGCTCGCCCGTTGGAATAATGTGGTCCGGGATCAGCCGATCTTCGGCGATCCCGCGTGGCCAGCGGGAGGAATTGAGACCGATCAGCCGAGCGAAGCGTCGCGGCGACGCGGCGAGCGCGCTGGCCGGCATCCAGGCCACGGAGACGGAGGCCTCGAGCCCGTCATCCTGTTTCAGTGTTTCCAGCGTGCTGTCGATCGCGCCGGCGGGCCCTGCCAGAAGGGCTTTGCGCCAGATGGACAATGCCCGGCCCTTGAGGAAGGCTTCGCCGATTTCCTGTGCCGCGTCCGGTCCCTTTGCCAGCAGATCGACCGCAGCACGCAGCACCGGGGCGTGATCCATGCCGTCGGGCCAGTCGTCTGGCGCGAGGCGCGCCAGCAGTTGGTTCCAGGCGGACGGTGTTGACAAGGGTGCATCGCTTGGAAGGACGCGCATCCAGTCATCGGGAAGGGAAGCCATAGGTGCAGAATCGCCGCACAGGGCGGCGAGACGGCGCAAGCGCGACTGCGAAAGGCCGCGCACGATGATGTCGGCGAGTGCCGCTGCCGCTTGTCCGTCACGTGTGGTGACGGCCGGGACGCCATGAACGAAATGCAGATCGATATTGGCATCGGTGCGCAACGCGAGAAAGTGATCGTCGTAGTCGGCCGGCGACGCGGTGGCGATGGCAATGTCGGCGGGCGGTACGCCCGACGCGAGCAGCGACCGGACCCAACGCAGTGTCTCGACTGCCTCATGGTAAGCGGTCGCGGCACTGACGGATCGAATGGCCGGCGCCTCAGCATCGCCTCGAGCGACAGGAACGCCGCTTTCCTTGAGCCAGGCCGGGACAGGGCGGGGACCTGACGTCCATTGCATGGGGGTGTGCTCGGCGAGCGCCTTCAGTAGAGGCCGCCAGCAGGGAGACAGTTCGGTCAGTCCGGCGATTTCCATCGAGCCGAATATGGCGGGCGCATGGGTGATCCGGCTGATGGCTGCGGCGACAATATCGACCGGCCGCATCATTCCGCCCGGAAGTTCGGCAAGGACAGCGGCCTCCAGGCGAGCGATGGCTTCAAGCCTTGGATGATCACCTAAACGGGAAGCGAGATCGATACCGGCCCGCCACGCCTTGTGCAGTGTGTCGGCGGCCGCACCGATCATGCCCGGCAGCATCTTGATATCTTCCAATTCGCCCATCGGTGTTTCAGGGAGGACCGTCTGGATCGCCGCGCGCAGGCTTTCTTCGTCGATTGCGCGGGCGAAACCGCCCGCGAGCCGCACCGCGGCTTGTTCGAACGACATGATCTGGAGGCCATGTTGACCGCTGCGGGCTGCCACAAGGCGGGCCTCCCGCATTGCGTGTCGTCCATAGACAATAAGCGTGGACCGGCACGTCGTGGACATATTCAAGTTCCTTTTTGAAGAATAGCTTTGACCAAATCGGGAAGTGCTTGTGTCGAAAGCTTTGAGGATTCAGCGTCCCGAACCAAAAGTTCGATAGTAAGAAATTGATGGAACTTATCTGATATCAGATTGCCTGCGCCTGCGAACAAATCGACGGGTGCGCCAGATCGAATATCTTCCAGCGCCGATCGAAGATCGGGCGTTTCGTCCCCGGCCTCCACCAGCAGAAACCCGTCATGCTGTTCGACCGAAAACCCTTGACTTCTGAGTGCGAGCGCGAGGGTTGATGTCTTCACCGTACCGACCCGCGTCGCAATGACTGATGTATGCTCGCCGATGCTGTGCATGTTATTGGCACTAAACCCCAGCTGTTCATAGTGAGCACGCGCTTCCTCGAGCATCATCAAAGAGACTGTGTCCATGTAAGCTGGGCTGGATTCCCCCTCGAGCACGGCGAACATTCGGTCGATCACCTTGTCATGAATGTCCCCCGCATCGCCGCCGAAGACTGGAGGCACACCAGCCTTAGCGGGTTTGACGACGATGACCTTTTCCCGATCATGGATTTCTTGAACTATCCAACGCCGCCCAGAAAAAATCAGCAGCATCCCAGGAGCAAGAACATTGTCGATCGGCAGGGTTCCAAGATCCCGCCCCTCTGCGACCAACCGGAACTCCTCAGGCGTCTGGAACACCGCATAGAAGCTGTAATGCTCAACCAGCTTTTCGCCCGCGGGTCCCAAAAGTAGCAGCCCGCTGCCGGCCTGTTCGATCAAGCCGGTTACTGGGTGGCCGATTGCACGCAACACATCTGCGAAGACTTCGGTTGTGACCTTCCGAAAGGGGCCTTCGCGGCAGAGCACGTTGTAGACCACGCTTGCAGACGCACCGCCGCGCTGCGCTATGACTGACAGTATCTGATGGACGAGTGTCGAGAGATGAAGCGCCTGAGGTTTTGGCGGTTCGCACCAGCCTTCAAGCAGGAGGTCTATCATCGCGATGGACCTGATCAGGCCGAGCCGAAGGCGATCCACGAAACTGCTCTCCGGCGTCAACTTGGCTTCGATAGCGTACTGCCTCAGAATGGCCGGCTGTCCTTCACGGCGGCCTGATCGGCCAAGCCGTTGTCGCAACGCCGCGACGCTGAATGGCGCACCGATTTGAGCCACGCAGGTCACGTCACCGATGTCGATTCCAAGCTCGAGCGTCGACGTGCAAACGGCGGTCGTCGGTTTCGCAGGGTCCTTCAAGCGCCGCTCAACGAAGTCACGGTGTTCTCGGGAAAGGCTCGCGTGGTGGGGATAGAATTCCTGCGGCAGGTGCTCCCGTTCGCAAAGCTCCCGCAACCGATCTGCGTAAATCTCGACCCGTTGGCGCGCTCCGGCGAAGACCAGGTTGTCGCTGCCTCGAAGATGCTTGAACAGATGGGCTGATATCGCTTCGGTTGCGGATGGGCTGTTTTCATCTTCATCGCCTGAGAGGTAACCGCGAAGCTGAAGCCTCAATTCAGCCTCGCCGCCATCTGCTTCGATCAGCTGGACAGCGTTTGCGGCGTCAGGGCGAAGATAGGCCTTGGCGAGGTCCATGTCGCCTAGCGTAGCTGACAGACCTATCCGACGGATTGGGCGCTTTATCGCGAGCTCTAGCCGTGTGAGCAGTGAACGGAGCTGGACACCGCGTTCGCTATCCAAAACCGTGTGCAGCTCGTCGATCACGACCGCCCGCGTGGCCCCAAACAGGCGTGCAATTTCCAAACCGCGACGAATGAAAAGCGCCTCAAGGGACTCTGGGGTTATCAGCAGGATCCCTTTTGGAGATTTCAACGCGCGCGTCTTGATCGATTGCGAGACATCCCCGTGCCAGGGAACAACCGGAAGCTCTGCTTCCTGGCAGATGCCCTCCAGCCGCATGGCCTGGTCCGTGATCAAGGCTTTCAGCGGACCGATGTAGAGCAGGTCGAAACCGGTGCCGCCCGACGGCTCGTCAAGCACCTGTGAAATCAACGGCAGGAACGCCGCCTCGGTCTTTCCGCCCGCCGTAGTAGCTGCAATGATTAAATCGTCATTGGTTTCGCAGATCGTCCGGATGGATCGCGCCTGGATGTCGCGAAGCTCGCGCCATCCTTGCTGACGTATCCATTTCTGCACAGGCCTCGCCAGTTTGTCGAACGCACTGCTCATCGGCGTCAGAGCTTGAAGCTGATCAGATCATCGTCACCAAGGTCTTGGGCACCAGTCGACTCGTCTACCTCGGTCATGTCTTCGCCGAGGTCTTCGGAGACTTCGATCTTTTCGATCAGATCGCTCCACTCGACACCGGGGTTTTGCTCGAGCACGGAAAGCAGGTTCACGAAGGCCGTCACCGTATTGCGCGGGGTGCGGAAGTAAGCTTCACCGATCCGGTCCGAACAATGCGCCATGAAGGCCTCGAGCGCGTCGTCCGGCAGAGCACCGGCATCGTCCTGCATGATCCGCCGCACATTGGCCAGAAGAACGAAGAGATCTTCAGGGGTCAGGCTGGCCAGCCGGACAACCGGTCCTGAAAGGTCGACCAATCCGTCTCGCGCGAAGGTGTTCTCGGCCAAACGCGATTGAAGGGCTTCGTAGCTATAGAGCCCTCGACGGGTGTTCATCAGAAACTCCGGGGTTCCACCCATAAGGAATCCGAGGTTCTCGGCGCTACCCTGCAGCACATCGTTCAGGATCCGGAGGATCTGTTCGTAGTTTGCATTGCGGGCCTGCGACGAAGTGAGCTTGTAGAGGTTCACCATCTCGTCGAGGCCGACCAGCAATCCTTTATACCCGGCCTCGCACACGAATGCCGACATCAGCTTCAGATGGTCATAGACACTGGCGTCGTCGATGATCGTTCGCACACCAAGCGCCTTGCGCGCGTCGGTGCGTGTCGCGAACTCGCCGCGCAGCCATCTCAGGGCTGCGGATTTCAACTCGTCGTCGCCGGTCTCATGGCCTTCCCAATATCGACGGATGACTTCGGCGAACTCAAACCCTCCGGTAAGTTCTTCAAAGTGGCCAAGGCGTTCACGAATGACGGTCCCCGTGGGCAAATCCCGTTCTTCAGCATCTCGGTGAGCCTGGCTGACAAAACGCTCCACCACGCTGGCCAATGCCCCGCCATCGGGCTTGGTCCGCGTCGAGAGGTTTCGGGCCATCTCCGCGTAGAGCCCACGGGCTTGTCCGCCGGTCGCGTGAATGCGGCGATCTGGCGCCAAATCTGCGAACATCACGACCAAGCCTTTCTCCAAGGCCACGAGGCGGATCAGGTTCATGAAGAACGTCTTGCCCGATCCGTATTCCCCGATGATGAACCGGATTGCCGATCCGCCATCGGATATCCGGTCCATGTCTTTGACGAGCTCTTCAATCTCCCGGACGCGGCCGACCTGGATATGGCGCAAACCGAGCTTGGGCACGACCCCGGCCCGAAGCGCCTGTACGATTGCATCGCGTTCACGTGGTTTCAACTTAGACATCCCTGCCCTCCGCACTCATCTTTTCTTTTACCGCCTCCGCAATCTCCGGAGACACGTCATATCCATCATACTCGTCGAGCAGCGCTTCATCGTAGGTCTCAAAAGCCCATTCGTTCACGACTTCCAGTGCTCCGGACGCCATCAAGCCATGCGAGGCGCAGATCGTCTCGAACTCTGTGTCAGACCAATGCTCCCGAGTAATTAGTTCGAGGACAATGGCGCCGTGTTTCAGGTCAAGCCCCGCCAGCTGGCTTTGGCTGGCGGGCCCGGACGCACCACGTTCTTCCTCTTCGACGTCAAAAATCTGCCCCAGGACGGACGACACTCGCTCAGTGTCTGAACGGATTGCTGCGATCCGCGACGCGTCGAGTTTGGGTCCGCTGGCTTTTTCAAGTTCGGGTATCGCTTCGCCCGGGCGACCTGGTTGCGAGGCACGAACGGTGCGCGGACCATCCGCAACTTCACCAGCATGCAGGTCAGAGTAGGCAAGCGCGGGATCAAGTCCCAAAGCCTTGTAGATTTTCTCGATGCTTGCGACTTCGTCGGAGTGAATGATGCCATCGGCATGTGCTGCACCAACCAGCGCTGCCCGCATGGCGGCCTGGTTGTCTTGGCCCACCTCCTTCAGTTTCCGCCGCAGAAGTGCCATGTCCGGTGGCACGGCCAGGAACCATTCAAGGTTTGCACGAAGCCTGCGGCGTTCCTGATCGCTGAGGGCCGCGGCAGAAACCTGATCTTCCAACGCCCTGCGTTCAGGCTCCGCGATGCGACCATCAGCGTGGGCGACGAACGACCCAAGTGCCAATTCGATCAAGGCGCTTCTATAGCTGTCGGAAACTTCCTCCAGTCTATCGATGGGTTCACCCAGACTAAACAGCACGACAGGCTCCTCCGCCTTGGGCGACCGGAGCGCAAACCGAGGGTCGGGTGCCAGACCGAAACCGAGGCGCGCCAGCGCGTCTGCGGCTCCTGTCATTTGCCGTTTTCCGATCTTCTCGTTCGTTTCTCCCTCCAGTCGTCCGATTACCTCCTCAAGCGGCACCAATCCCCCGCGATCGACGATATCGCTTGCCCAAGATTTCAAGCGTTCCATTTCCTCTGATGGGAAGGCATCCCATAGATCAGAGGGCAACAAGGCATGCGCTTCCACGCTTCCGCGCCCATCAGGATTTCGGCCCAGGAAACGGCTTAGTTTGTCGAGGTCATTCATCACCTCATCTGCCAACTCCTGGGCAATCTCGACCGGTTTGCGCAGGCCGGAAATATCGGGGACCGGCTTGCCATCGACGGTTGGGTTGGCGGACCCCTGAAACTCGCTGGAGGCGGCTCGATAGGATGCGGTGAGTGATTTCCGGGGTTTTGTCACTTTGAGCCCATCAGGAAAACGCCGATCAAACCGCATACGGAAAAGAGCGACGAACTCGTCACGGCACCGCGTCGCGGGAGTTCTCAAATATGTTTCCGGATGGCAGATGAACCAACTCAGCAACCAGTCAGCGGTCAGGTTCTCGCCTTTGTCGATCCGAGCTCCGATTGCGTATTTGAGTGAGAACGGAAGCTCCCACCCCTGCTTCTCGAAAATCGGCTCGATAGTGTCGAGGTCGGCTTCGGCAAGCATCGCAATATCGAGGAACTCGCCCAAGTACCGCCTGACGGAATGGTTGTCAGGGTAAAGTGACTGCAGCCGCCGAACTTCCTGGACGATATCTTTGGCATCTTCGTTGGACTGATCGACGAAGAAGCGACGCTCCAGCCCGTAGAAGTACAGGAACATGTAGCCGGGGTTGTAGGAGGCGTCGTTGCGCCCGCTGGCCAACCAGTCGAGGTAGGTCGCCCGGCACTGAGGTGAGATATCCGAGTATCCGGGCCAGTAGGGCATACCTTCACCAGCTTTGTCGGCTCCAGAGCGCGCGACAGACAGGGATGGATCGATATAGGCTCGGCACTTGTCACGATACCCGTGGGTGTTCAGCAAGGGAGGCGTGCCGACATAGACCATCCCGCCGATGTTGCGGCCGGCGACGCTAGCTGTTTCGTTAGACCGGACCCACCCGCTTTTCGATGATCGGGCCGATGCGCTCGATGCCACTCGCGAGGGCTGGTTTCGTTCAGCGGCCGCTGCAAGTGCCGGCGCCGCAGACTTTCCAGCCCGAACGATTTCAGCGTAGTCCTGCTTTGGTGGGGAGTAAGCCTGCACGGCAGCCGGCTGTTTGGACGCGTTGGCTTCGCGGGTTCGTTCGCGCTCACGCTCGATACGCTTGTCGTAGGCACTTGGGCGCGGCACCGGCTCAGGTCGGGAGGGTAGGTTTGCGGAACTCCCCTCGGCTTGCGCCTTTGCAGCGACTTTCCGCGATCTCCGTTTTTCTTGCCACCAGACCAGAATGACGGGAACACCAAATGCAAACAACATCTGGCCGCCAATCGGCCAAGCCTGAAGCATTGTGGTCACCACGACCATGCATAAGAAAAAATATAGGACGAGAAAGAATGTAATTCGGAAAAACTTGATTATTGAAGACATTATCGGAACCCTCTCCGAACCACACTATTTTGCACAGCCATCTTTGCAACGACTAACGTCATGGTTGAAGCATTTCCCATGCTTTATTCTTGATTGCGCCGATGGCCACATACATCTGTTCGCACCGTTGAGGGCACACCCCCGCCCCAGTGACCGTAACCGGAACGGCCGAGATGGAGCGTTGCCACGACCATGCGACGGCTGGTTGGGCCGGCTCCGGAGGAGACTGCACTGCCAGCGGCACGTCGCAGGGAGAGGCGGCGTTTCGGCTCGGGGAGGGCGGCTGCGTGCAGCCGACCGAGTAGGGCGCGGTCCTGACCAAAGGGCAGGAGGGGCCAATGTTCCCCTTGAATGCTTCAGCTTAAGAATCAAAAATTACTTGAACGGCAGGGCCATTGAGACAGGCGGAACACACTTTGATTGAGCTGAAAATCGAACTTATTGGCATCAAACCACCGATCTGGCGCCGGATCCTCGTGCCGAATGACATCAGCTTGGACATCCTGCATTCCGTTCTCCAAGGCGCTATGCCTTGGCAAGACTATCATCTGCATGAGTTCGAGATTGGCGAAGACAGGTTCGAGGCCCGCGACGAACGTGACGACAGCTGGGACCTAAACGATGGCCGGAAGGACGAAAAGAAGTTTGCTCTTGGAGAGCTGGTCAAGAAAGGCAGTCAGTTCACATATACTTATGACTTCGGCGATGGTTGGCGGCATCTCGTCACCGTTGAGAAGATTAGCAAACCAACCGGAAGACCAGATCTGGACTTCCCCGCCTGTGTTGCCGGAGAGCGAGCGTGCCCGCCAGAGGATAGTGGCGGGCCCTATTCTTACGAAGAATTTCTCGACGCGCTGACCGACAAACACCACCCGGAACATCGCGATACAAAGCAATGGGCGGGCGCGTTCGAACCGGAAGTGTTCAGCGTGCAGCAAGCCAATGCTGCCGTCGGTGCGATGTTTGTATGGGCAAAAGAACGCCACAATCGAAAGTGAAACCTGACTCTGGTTTGGCGCAGCGGCTTCGACAGGGGCACATAGCTTTGACTGTTCGATCCGAATGGCCGGATGTCTTCTCAGCCCTCCGAGGGCATCCACGCCCTGCTTTGCTGGTGAGCTTCAGAGTTGACAACCACCAGTCTCTTTGAAAATTCCAGAATTTGTCGATCCTTGACGGACTATCTCACAGGTTTTCACAGAAACATGTAGCCTCCTCTTTAAAAATATATCATTGTGTCGCGCATGAGTGGACAAGAACACGAAAAACTAAAGAGCCTTCTTGAGGCTGTTCCCACGGGGTTCCTCGTGGACTCCGCCTGGCTTGAGCACCACGGGATAGGCCGGCGTTCGTCCTACGCCTATGTCCAACGCGGCTGGCTAGAACGCCTTGGCCGCGGCGTCTTCCGCCGCCCGGCACCAGGCAACGCCACCACGAACACGCTCGACTGGAAGACCTGCCTGCTCTCGCTCCAGCACATCATGCACTACCCTGTCCATATCGGCGGGGTGACGGCATTGGGCCTGCAAGGCTATGCGCACTATCTCTCCCTCGGCGACAAGAGCACAGTCTGGCTCTACGGCTCAAAAATCCCGAACTGGCTCGAAAAACTGCCGCTCAACGCCGAACTCCGCACACGCAGCGTATCACTGTTCTCCGATCTTGAATTGGGTGTCGATGGCGCACGAAGGAATCCCGACGAGACAGCATCGTCCCTGCCCTGGGACTGGAAACTGGTGATGTCTTCGCCGGAACGCGCGGTGTTTGAGGCGCTGGACGAGTTGTCGGATCAAGAGAGTTTTCACACCCTCGACATGGCGTTCGAAAGCCTGACGACGTTGCGCCCGAGAACCCTCTCGGCACTGCTCAGCAGTTGCAAGAAGATCAAGGTCAAACGCCTGTTCTTCGTGTTCGCCGACCGCCACGACCATGCCTGGCGCAAGCGACTCGATCCGGAAGAGTTCGACCTCGGCAGCGGGGATCGCGCATTAGTCAAAGGCGGCAAGATACATCCGCGCTACAGGATCATGGTGCCCGAAGAGTTTGCAAGAAAGGAACGTGGTCATGGCGCGTGAGGACTATGCCGCCCAAGTAGCCCTGCTCGTGCGGATACTCCCATATGTGGCCAAGGAGGAGATATTTGCGCTGAAGGGCGGGACGGCCATCAACCTCTTCTATCGCGACCTTCCGCGCATCTCGGTCGATATCGATTTGACCTATCTGCCCCTCAAGGATCGCGCCGAAAGCCTCGTCGAGATCAACGACGCGATGGACCGGATTGCCGCCGCCATCGAAGGCGGCATCACCGGCGCCAAAGCGCAGCGCATTGCCGGCGGTGGCGGCGGCGCCACGCGTCTCGTCACTCGGCGACGTTCAGAGCGTTCTGGCAGAAGCTGCAGGAGGCAGGGAAACCGGTGAAAGCTGCTTTGGCTGCGACGGCCAGAAAGCTGCTCAGCGTGCTCAACAGCATGGTCGTGAACGGCACCTACTTCCGGGAAGTTCAGCCAACCTGAGTACAGTTGCCGGAAAGCCCGGAACGCTTCATAGCCCCTCTCACCGATACCTGCAACAGCGGTGTGGACTTGCAATTTGACAAAACGTCCCTCGTGTGGCTAAGTGTCCTTGGTCCGGGGACAGAGGACATTTCGTATAAGATGATGAAAAGTCAAGATATTGTCATTTTGCTCAAGCTTGTGAGCCTGCAAAATCAGGAAGATTCCGATCTTCTAGATAGCCCCGACTGGTCCTCGGGTCGCGAAGAGCCTTACTCGGTCCGTGGTCTGGGCAATTCTCTTGGCATCAGCAAGACAGAAGTCAGCGCTTCGCTCAACCGTAGCCTAGAGTCCGGCCTGGCCATAAGGGATCGTAGCTATCGGCGGGTGAAGCCAAATCGTCGTGACCTGTGCGAGTTTATCGCCAATGGTCTGAAGTTTGTCTTTCCGGCGAAACCCGGCGCGCCAGAGCGAGGCGTTCCAACTGGGTTCTCTGCGCCGATGCTCGAAGGTCAGCTCATTAGTGTCGGCCAAGACATCTATGTATGGGCTTATGCGGAGGGTCGAGTGCGCGGACTTTCGATTGAACCGCTGTTCAAATCTGTCCCCGAGGCCGTCCAGAAAGACCAGCGCCTGTACGAATATCTCGCACTGGTCGACGCCATCAGGCTTGGCAAGCAGCGTGAATCCAATCTTGCCGTCGAGCGGCTCAAGCAAAGGCTCCTGAACAAATGACAGTCCAGGGGCAGCTTCTCTATATGCTCGAAACCGTGGCCGAGGCCATCGGGGACGATCTGCGCGATCGCCTTGTGTTTGTCGGCGGATGTACGACGGCACTCTTCATCACCGATCCGATCACGCTGGAAGACGTGAGACTGACAAATGATGTCGATCTCATCGTCGACCTGGCCGGTTACGGCGAGTGGATTGAGCTGGAGGAACAACTGTTCGGGAAGGGCTTCACGATTTCCCCGCAGGACGAGGTCATCTGTCGCATGAGACTTGGCGAACTCATCGTCGATTTCATGCCGGACGACGAACGCATCCTCGGTTTCTCGAACCGCTGGTATGCGCAGGGCATCGAAACAGCAGTGTTACATCCGTTGACGGGCGAGCTGGAGATCAAGCATCTGACTGCGCCGCTCTTTATCGCGACGAAGCTCGAAGCCTACCGCGGGCGTGGTGGCGACGACCCGTTGGGGAGCCATGATCTCGAAGATGTCGTAATCGTCGTGGACGGGCGGGAGGAACTTCTTGCTGAAGTTCAAGGCGCAGACGAAGACGTGCGCAACTTTATCGCTTCAGAACTCCGGGCATTCAAAGAACACGCGGACTTCGACAACTTCCTGGAAGGGAATATCAGAGGCCCGGCTGGACGCGTCGACATTGTCCGCGACCGTATCGACGCGCTCGCGAATTGCGATGGCGGTGGCTGAGATGGGAGTAGAGATCAGGTGGCGCAGCGAACAAGGACATCGCACCGATGACAATCGCGATTGTTGCGGGCTTGGACTTCGTGACGATGCTGTTCTTGCTGTTGTGCTCGACGGCTCCTCGAACGGGAAAGCCAGTGGCGCTTTCGCTCGCTACGTGGCGCGCAATCTGATTGACTGGTTCGTCGTTGCGGAAGTCGTGACACCGAAGACCATCATCGACCGTTTGCGCGTGATCCACGCGGAACTTTCACGCACATATCGGCGAGACTCGGCGAGTGTCGTGATTGCACTTATCGAAAGGCAGGGTGCGACCTGCATTCTCCACGCCGGTGATTGTCTTGCAGGATTGGTTCAAGAGACGTCTGATATCGAGTGGTCGATACAGCCGCACACCCTGGCAAACGCCATATCGCCGGTAGCGATTGATGAGCTCGCACGGTCACCGTCGCGTAACCTCCTTACGCGGAGCTTTCGCACAAAACGATTCATGGTTCCCCAAGAGACCGTCCAAACATTCGGGGCGGGTCAGCGCCTGGTTCTCACGACTGATGGGTTCTGGGCCTCACTCGATCCCGAACAGAAGACCGCGTTTCTTCGGGGCGGTGCGTTCCAGCCTTCCGAAGACCGGGATGACTGCAGCGTCCTCACGTTAACTGTCGTCGAAGATCAGCCGGACGAGGTAATCGAAGCGGCCGGTGACAACTTTTACGTCGTAGATGCAAAACACTAGACCGAGAGTGGCTCGCACGATTTCGTTTTTGGAATAAATTAGATACATTCGGCATCCGTCCGCTCCCCACCCGATCACAATGCGCGGTGCCGGATCATCGCTGCGCCGTGCACCGGTGACCGCATTCTCAGGAATGCTGCCGTTGCTGCGCTGCGCCGCCGAAAGTCGGCTCTCCGCCCACAACGATGAGGAGGGAATGCCTTGTCGCTAATAAATGCACGAGGCTTCGTTCAGAAATCGTGAAACGATTATCACATTGCAATCACGCGATTCTCTTGGCGCGCAGATGAATCGTTGCACAGCAAATGAAACGATAAGCACAACGGCGGACTTCATCCTCAGCATCGGCAATGCGTTACCCATAATCGATATGTGGCGCTTCGCCCACAACCCCCGCATCCTCCAACTGCTCCCGATCGGGAAGATCGCGCAGGCTTTCCAACCCGAAGGCAACAAGGAACTGCTCGGTGGTGACGAAGGTATAGGGCGCCCCGCGTCGAGGCGACCGTGGCCCGGTCCCAATCAGGTCGCGCGCATGTAGCCGACCGATCAGGTCACGGCTGATCTCCTTGCCGAAGATGTCCTTCAGCCCGTCGCGCGTGATCGGCTGGTGATAGGCGATGGCGGCCAGGACCGCGACGTCGAACTCGCTCAGATCCAGTATTTGATTGCCGACATCCGCAGCGGCCCGGATCGCGGGGGCGTAGGCGGGTCGCGTGCGGAATATCCAGCCGCCAGCGACCTGCGTAACTTCAAAAGCCCGCCCATCCAGATCGGCGGCGAGGTCCTCGATCAGAAGGTCGACCGCAGCCCCCTGCCCCACCACGCGTGCCAGGTCGTCGCGCGGCACCGGCGAGGACGAGGCAAAGAGCACCGCCTCGATCCTGCGCATCCATTCCCGCCAACGCAGCTCAGGCGGCAGGTCAGTCAACTCGCGGTCAAGCTCGAGGTCAGAGCGATCCTTCGCCATCGCTACACCCCGTAGAGCCGGAAGGTATCCCGCCCGGTCAGTTCACGGACCGCGCCGAGATCGACCAGCCGGTCGCAGAGCCGCCGCGCGGCGCGATCCGGCAAGGGAAGCGCCGAAGGTGCCACGGCATCGCGGCTCAGGAACATCGCGACCGCATCGCCCGCCCCTTTGGCGCGAAGCTTTGGCGCGACCGCCATCAGATGCGCCGCCCGCCGCGCGAGGTCGGCGGCCTGCCGAACGGCCTCGGTCACAGAAGAGATGACTGCGCGATGACAGGCCACGCGCAGATCTTCGCCTCGCTTGCGCAGGTCGGCACGTTTCAGACCTGCGGCCAGCAACGGCACGAGATGATCCCAGCCGAGCACCTGAGCGAGGGCGGCGTCCGCGAGGATCAGCCCTGCTACGTCTGCGCGCGGTGCTTCGCGCAGAACGGCTTCCAGCACCATCGCGGCACAGGTCATCGGCGCCCCTTTCCCGGCATCAACCCACGCGGCAATCTGGCTCGGCTCAAAAGCAGGTAAGGCTCGGCCCAAAGCCTTGATCGACACCGACCGCTCCGCCGCGCGCCGCCAGGCAAGGCAGGTTTCACCGGCCGGTCCCGGTAGATCACCGGGCCGCAGTAGGTGCACCGCGTCGCGCAGCTCCCCTGCCCGCTCTGGTCGGCCGGAAAACGCGACACAAGCCTCCGCTGCGCGCAGCGCGAGCCGGTCCCGCAACAAGGCTTGGGGCACTTCCTCGCGTCCCAACACAAAATGCAGATGGTTCAACGCCGCGCCCGACAAAAACGTCACATCTTCAAGGGTTTCAGCGCGTGCAGAGGTGAACCAGGTGGGCATCCGGGGTAACCTGTCGAAGTCGCTGATGTGATCCGGTCGGGCAAAAGTCATGCCCAAAGCCTACATCAGCGCGGCGCTTTCTTCCAGAAAATAGCGATCGAACCGCCCCGCCTTGCTGCTCTGCACTATGTCCAATAAATTTGCATTATCGGACACAAAAAGATATGCTGCGAGACAGTTCAATTTCATCGCTGGAATCACTGGAAATGGCCGCAGAGGACGAGAAATCGACATCATCAAACTCTGGTGCGTTTAGTATCGCTCAGGACGACGAGAGAGATCAAGAAAAAAGCGACGATATCTCCCTACCCGCCCACGTCGCGGGCTCCGGCAGCCTGGATCGCCTCGTCGATACGGCCCGCGACTATGCCCACGCCGCAGCTTCTGACAATACGCTGAAGGCCTATGCCAAGGATTGGGCGCATTTCACGCGCTGGTGCCGGATGAAGGGCGCGGAGCCTCTGCCCCCTTCACCCGAAATGATCGGGCTCTACCTTGCGGACCTGGCGTCCGGAACGGGCCCCTCCCCTGCCCGATCGGTTAGCACCATCGACCGCCGCCTGTCGGGCCTCGCCTGGAACTATGCGCAGCGCGGCTTTGCCCTCGATCGCAAGAACCGGCACATCGCGTCGGTGCTGGCCGGAATCAAGCGTAGGCACGCACGTCCGCCGGTTCAGAAGGAGGCAATTCTGGCCGAGGACATCCTCGCGATGGTGGCTACCCTTCCTTTCGATCTGCGCGGGCTCCGGGACCGGGCGATTCTGTTGATCGGCTACGCTGGCGGCCTCCGCCGTTCGGAAATCGTCAACCTCGACGTTCACAAGGACGATACGCCGGACTCGGGCGGTTGGATCGAGATCTTCGACAAGGGCGCCCTGCTCACCCTCAATGCAAAGACTGGCTGGCGCGAGGTCGAGGTTGGCCGTGGCTCCAAGGATCAAACCTGCCCAGTCCATGCGCTCGAGCAATGGCTGCATTTCGCCAAGATCGACTTCGGTCCGGTCTTTGTCGGGACCTCGCGCGATGGCAAACGGGCATCAGAGGCGCGGCTGAACGACAAGCATGTCGCACGCCTGATCAAGCGCACGGTGCTGGACGCCGGCATCCGGTCGGATCTGCCCGAGAAAGACCGCCTGGCGCTGTTCTCCGGTCACAGCTTGCGCGCCGGTCTCGCCAGCTCCGCCGAAGTCGACGAGCGCTATGTCCAGAAGCAGTTGGGGCACGCTTCGGCCGAGATGACTCGCCGCTATCAGCGCCGCCGAGACAGGTTCCGCGTCAACCTGACGAGGGCAGCCGGGTTGTGATGTGGATCAGGAGTCTTCGGATTTCAAAGCCGAAAGTGAGGCAACATAGCGAGGGAGATCGCTGCGGGAATGGAGGATGTCCACGATGATGACCTCGTCCGATCGATCCAGAAAGACCAGGAAATGCTCCCCTGCCCTTATGAACCTCAGGTCGTCGACATCATCAACGAGAACTGCGCAACTCCGACTATGGGCTTGGCCATTCAGAATACTCTCACAGCGGTTGAGCAATTCGGCCTCGTAAAGCTCCGCTTGGCGCAGCCCGAAATTCTCAATCGTCCATCTGGCGATTTCAGTGAGGCTGGCTTCTGCACGACGGGTCAGCCGGATGGATCGGCTCATGAACGCGTGCGCGCAGTCGCAAAGGCCCTACGGATCGCATTTTTGCCGCTGCCTTCCGCAAAATCACCCGCATTTGCCTGCGCCAGACCTTCGAGAAGTCCTTGGCGGATGCCCGTGATCTGCGCCTCTTCCTGCTCGAGCAGCCTCAGGCCAGCGCGCATGGCTTCACTCACATTCTGGTATCGCCCGGACGCCACCAGCGCTTGAACCAGATGGTCTTGGGTTTCGGTCAGGACAACGTTGCGTGTCACCATGGGTCAGGTCTCCTTTATTGGCAATATATGCCAATGCCACTTATTTATCAATACGTCACGCTGCCTGCCCACTGAGCCTACCATAGAAGCTGCGCTCCAGATGCAGCTCCCCTGCCCCGGCTTTCTCGACCATGCCGCGCAGATATCCACCCGGCGAGGAAACTTCACCCGCGCTGTGCTTCTCGAAGACAAGCGCAAACGCTGCCGTGGCCACCTGAGTGCCCATTCGGTCCTGCGCCACGTTCCAGGCATGCTCCGAGATCCCGATCATCGGCCTGAGTTGACCGGCAACCCGGTGCAAATCGCCCCAATCCTTCAGGAATCCACCCATATTACGCGCCCAAGACGCGAATTCCGGACAGGCCTGCATGATTGTCGGCAGGTCGAGCGCTGTGCGCTTCTTGCGCACCTCGGCAACCCAGTCTTCCAGATCCCTATTAACCCGCTCTTCGGGTGGGGCATTGGGCACCACACCCGCCGCTTCCTCTTTTTCAGAGGAATTACTAATTACAGGATTAAGTTGTTTTGTAATTAGTATATGAGGTTCGGAAATGACCTCCCTGGGGTTCACTTTTTGAGTCTTCTCTATGACATGGACATCTTTGTTATCGGTGTTTTCCACAGGTTTCACCGCGCCAGTCGCTTTGAGATAGGCCGCCTCAACCCGTTCCTGGAGTTCCTTGAACCATGTGAGCAAGCGCACCAGCTGTTCGGACGCTTCGTGTCGGCGCGGTAGCTGGTCGAGAAGCTCTTCGAAAAGCCCCGTGAATTGCCTCCAGGGCCCACGCAGCGCGCTGCTGAGAGCTGCCTCGATCCGGGCTCGGATCATCCGGCGTGCCACCGTGATCTGGCGCTTCAGGCGCTGGCAGAGTTCGCGCTCGGCCCGCAACTCGGCATGAAGTCCCTCGAACTCATCGACGCGGGCCGACAGCGGCGACAGATCAAAGCCGTAGGCCTCGACGATACGCCCCTCAGCGTTCCTGCGGCCCCACCGCTTGCCATTCGGGCTGTCCTGGAAGGAGATCACGCCGATCTCTGCGAGGCGCCGCGCATGGCGCTTGAGCGCGGAGAGCGAAAAGCCCGTCTGCTCCATCAGATAGGCGTTCGACGCCCAGACGATCGGGCGCTGCCCCTCCTCCCAATCCTGGGCCTGCGTGAAGGCCCCGAGCGTGTCGAGGAGCATCATGTCGCCAGCCTTCAGGCCGATATGTGCACCAACGCGCTTGAGCGCGACAAATGCCCGTGTTTTGGGTACTGCTACCCGTTCACCGGCTTGGGCAAGTTGCTCAGCAGTAGCTAGCCCGGCCGTTGCTTTTCGCCACCCTGACCGTTGGCCTATGTTGGACATAACTCTCTTGTTCTGAGACATGCCTGTCTCAGCCGCTCCCTGTGGAGCATCACTAAATTTTCCCATCTTTATGCCAGCGACAAAGAAATCCCGTTCGCTCAGAAGCGTTTTCTCTTGTGTGGTGATTCGTTGGCTGCTAGATTCCAGGTGTCTAATCTAAGAATTGCGCTCTGCGCAGCAGCCCTCGAAGCTCCGGTTTCGGGGGTTTTCTTTGTTTGCCGTTCCTCCTTTCTGCTCGTCCTCAGTTGTCATCCACCGAATTTACATCTGAAAATTCGGCATAGGATTTTTTGATTATCTCTGCGAGATTGCTCTCAAGCCAGGTCGCAAACTCAGCGTTTGCGCCAGACTTCTTGACTGACAATGACAACGTTCCGCGGCCAGTTTTGATAGTCACGCCTTCCAACGGCGTTATCTCTCTTACCCCGCTCGACGTCTTCGCGCCGCGCTTAGTCGCTTCCCTAATGAGAAATTCGAGGCGATCATCCGAACCCGATGAGGCGCTGATTCTGGCCAAGATATCGAGCGCCGCGCGTTCAGTTAGCTTCTTCGAGAGAAATAACTCAGCCAGCTCCGTCCATTTTGGACGCCCGGACTTTGGTGCCGCGCCAATCAGGTCGCCGACCTTGACCGGGACGTTCTGTGTTACCTTTGTAAGGTGTGAATGACCCGACGCAGAGAGGTTGAGAACCTGCCGAACAGTTGCCGCGTCGTGGCCCGCCGTCTGGATGGCCACGGCGAACCGCGCCTTCTCGTAAAAAGAGAGGTTTCGGCGCGCGGCATTTTCCAGTCCTTTCGCCAGCAAAGCCGTAGCGTCGTCGATATCTTGGACGTTTGCGCGAACCTTGATGCCGAGTTCACGGCAGGCCCTTAAGCGCCGCCGCCCATAAATCGCCTCGAAACGCCCCTCAGCCGCCTTTGATCGCCGAACGAGAATAGGCACTTGCTGACCACCTTCTCGGATGCTGTTCTTTAGTCCTTCGAAGCTCTCGTCATCGTCTTCGGCGTTTACAGCTGTAAACTCTTCAAGGCGATCTACTGGCCCCCAATCGTCGATTATATTGGGATCAATTTCTCGGATAGATGCCAGAGAACCTTGAAGGGCCCCCAAAGCCGGAGCACTGGTCTTCGACGGCCTCTCTGACAGCGACCCGCCAGAACGAGCGATCGTATTTGCAATTCCGGACATATCGCGAAGTGATTTCCTAGCCATTATTTACGCCCCCACGATTGCTGGATCATCGTTTCGACTTCATGTCCCACAGCATCCATGGAGCCCTTTGCACGATCATATGTGGCCCGTGTCATTTCGGAACGGACCACTTCATAAATCGACTGTTTGAGCATGGTCGCGTCACTGATTGCCGTGCTCTTCAAGGCGGTTGCCGACATGACACGGTCTTGAAACAAAGCCCGCATGAAAGACGTTAGCTGCTGAGAGGGAACGTCCGTTGGTTCGTCTCGCGTGATCAGAAATTTGAAGTGATCATATTGGAGAGTTGCGCCAGCATCCTCGATCACACCCATATACGCCCCGGCTAGTTCAAGAAACTGAGCAGTTGACGAAACGTCCAACATCGAAGGTGTTAGAGGGACAACCAAAGAACTAGCGGCAGCCATCCCAGCAATGGTCAGGAAACCAAGCTGTGGCGGGCTGTCCATA